>JAGMBW010000082.1 GCA_023129535.1 Desulfobacterales bacterium | reverse complement strand
CCCTATTGACGCGTCATCCTTTTGCTAACAGCCAGTTAGGCCTGCCCTGGCGCGACATCCCAAGATGATTTTGGTGCCCATGTAGTCCCGATCTGGGCCAGGGGCTCTTCAACCGGGAACCCTGAACGTTGAAGCGCTCAACCCAGGTATAACATGAATGTCCAATTTTATGGATATCCATGTCAATATCTTAGCATGTCAAATCACCAACACCAGAGGTGGTGGCCTGTTAATTTTTGTCCTGAAAGGTACCCTGGTTTGAGTGCCTAAAGTTTGAAGTGTCTAAAGTGAACTTAAGGTTAAGGAGGGGAAGAGTAGACCTGTTTTGGAAAAAAGTGGATGCGTGGCATGCTATTTGCTGCGAACTATGGATGTTGTATTACTACCTGCCTGTATTTTTTGTTTCTTCAGAAAAATGAGTGAACTATACGATAAGAAATGAACTTAGCTCCGCCTCGCAATTGGAATATATGTAAATTGCAATGATGGAAATGGAATAATGGGTTACAGGAAATACTACCTTGGGAAACGATAAAAAGCTTCTGGTCATCGACGACGAAGCTGTTATAAGGCGCGTGGTCGAAATCAAATTCAAAAAGCGAGGATACCAGGTGATTATGGCCAGGGATGGACAAGAGGGGCTGAACGTTATCAAGACTCAACACCCTGATGTGGTCATCACAGACATCAATATGCCCAAATTGGATGGTAAACGCCTCTGCGAACAAACCAATGATCTCAAGAAGGAACGACCTTTCTTAACCATTGTCATGACTTGCCAGATAGACTCTGATGACCACAACTGGATAAAGGAAATGCGCGACACCGAGTTTATGGAAAAACCTTTCAGTCCCTCTAAGTTGCTGGAATGTGTTGATCGATATTTTCATATTAAAAGATGACGATAGACCTTGACCCATTCAAAGAATTTCTCTCCAGCCTGTCTCGAATCAGCCGGTTGAATTTTCAGGTCTGGGATGGCAACGGGTTGGTATTTGCCTCAGGAGATCACCGGGCCGAGGGGTCCAACCTCAAGGGACACCAGGCTTTTTCAGCCGAGGTCATGAGACAGGGGGCATACCAGTATGCGCCATGTAAGGGCCGATATCTCATGTGGGGCATTCCCCTCAAATATGGAAAGAGAGAGGAGGTCGTCGGCGCCCTCATTGCCTATAGGCTAAATTCCGACAAGGAGGCGCACCCAGGAGAGATCTTAGCCCAAAAAACATCTCATGTCAGAGAGATGGAAACATTTCTCACCCACCTGGCCGGGCTTATGGAAGAGACGTGGGCCGCCGGGAATGAAGCAGATGAAATGGCCGAAGAGCTGGCTCAGAACCTTGAAAACCTATCTTTGTATGGCAGGATTTCATCGAAAATCAAAACATTAAAATTTTCCCGTGCCATGCTCGAAAGTCTGCTTGAAGAGATCCGGGAAAGCGTACGGGTGGACCTGGCCTTTGTTGAGATGCCAAACCGCCAGGAATACAACACGCTGGTCAGCGCAAGAGAACTTTCCGACAAGATCCCCGATCAAAAATCCTTTGTCAATGACCTTATAGGCTCTATCCCTCAAAAAGAACTTTGCCTTAAGGAGGACTACTTTATTGTCAATGATTCCAGCATAACGCCAGGATATATGGGGCTGCATCCCGACCCCTATCGTTTCCTGGCAGTAAAGGTTCAACACAACGGCAACTTCGACGGATGGCTGGGGCTGGTCTCGTTCAATTTGAAGGAAGTATTCCTGCTGGGCGAATTGCGGCTCTTGACATCGATCGCCGAGCAAGTCTCCGTGCTCATGGCCAACGTGGATCTATATCGCGATTTGAACCAGGAGATGGAGGAGCGCAAGCAGGCGGAGGAGGAACAAAAGCGTCTTGAAACCCAACTCCAACGAGCTCAGAAGATGGAGGCCATCGGTACCCTTGCAGGCGGAGTAGCTCACGACCTCAATAATGTCTTATCTGCTCTTGTAACTTATCCTGAATTGCTATTGATGGAAATCCCTGAGGACAGCCCCCTGAGAAAGCCGCTATTGACAATGCAGAAGTCAGGAGAAAAGGCGGCTGCCATTGTGCAGGATTTGTTGACACTTGCAAGAAGAGGGGTTTTTGTTGAGAAAGTGATGAATTTAAATCATATTGTATCCGAGTATCTTATATCTCCAGAGTATGGGAATCTAAAGGATTTTCATCCCAATGTTAAAGTGGAAACAGAGCTCAAAGAAGACTTGTTACACGTCTTAGGCTCCCCTGTTCATCTATCCAAGACTGTTATGAATTTAGTCTCTAATGCACATGAGGCTATGCCTGATGGGGGAACAATTCTCATATCCACAGAAAACCGATATGTTGATCAACGAATAAGGGGCTATGACGATGTACAGGGGGGTGATTATGTTGTCCTTACCGTCTCTGATACTGGAGTGGGTATCTCTTCAGAGGATATGGAGAGGATATTTGAACCTTTCTATACAAAGAAGGTTATGGGAAAAAGTGGAACGGGATTAGGCATGGCAGTAGTGTGGGGAACAGTAAAGGACCACAAAGGATATATTGATATCGAAAGCACCGAAGGAAGAGGAACTACATTCACCCTTTATTTTCCCGTAACCAGAAAAGAACCAGCCAGTGATAAAGCGGCTTTATATATCGAAGATTATATGGGCAAGGGAGAGTCTATCTTACTTGTCGATGATGTGGAAGAGCAGAGGGAAATGGGATCGAGAATACTAAAAAAACTGGGCTACTCTGTCACATTAGCATCAAGTGGTGAGGAAGCAGTTGATTACCTGAAAAATAACTCAGTGGATCTATTGGTATTAGATATGATTATGGATCCTGGAATTGATGGATGTGAGACATACAAAAGAATTCTTGAATTACACCGCAAGCAGAAGGCAATTATCGTAAGTGGGTTTTCTGAAACAGACCGTGTCAAGGAGGCCCAGAGATTGGGTGCAGGAGCCTATGTAAAAAAGCCGTTTCTGCTAGAAAAGATTGGGCTCGCTGTTAGGGATGAACTGGACAGATAACAATTTTGCCCGCCTTTTCCAAAATCTCCCCTATTTTTTCTGACAACTCATGTAGCCGTTCACGGTTCACCGTTGTCCGTTGTCCGTTGTCCGTAACGTTCTCATATACTTAGCCAATGAAGATTGAAAAGTGAAGATTGAAAAACAATTGTCAATATTCAATCGTCAATATTCAATTGAAGATTGGCCTTCCTGACCGTCGGTGAACGGAAAACGGAAAACCGTGAACAAAGCCCCTAAGTTCGGGCCTCGCCACGTGTCATATTGTTGACACTTCATATTATTGACACTTGAACGTCTGAACCTCTGAACCCGTGAACGGTTAAAAAGCCAGTCCTACCTGGGTGTAAATCAAGATTGTTGGTTATTGAGTTCAATTGTAAGGTATCAGTGTTCAAGGGCCTACTGCCACCATTAGCTAACGGCTAATAGCCAATAGCTAATGGTAAAGCGCAGCTTTCACTGACACCTGAAACCCGAAACCTGACACCTTTTCCCCAAAGCTAAATACGTAGCAGACGGACATAGATTTTCATATTGCCAACAGCCGTGATTCACACCCGTCCTACCTGATAACTGTGAGTGAGCATTACAAAGATAGATGGAAATTCAAAACCAAAAAAGGATTGAAGTATTTTATTGCTATGTATCAAGCCAGCAATCCAGTCCGTGCCAGGGCTGTTCTGAAAAAAAGTGGATTCGTGGCATGGCATTTGCTGAGAATTATGGGTTAAGGGGCTTTTCTAAATGCGCCCCAGAAAGATATTCTCACTAAATGGGCTGTGATTTCAAGAGGTTGTAGAATGAAAGCTCAACGGATCGTCATCGTACTGATTGTCTTGTTCCTGATTGGGATAACGATCGTCTCACACACCCTGATGCGATATGAAAAAAAACATGCGACACAAGACCTTCTGAATAAGGGGACTTACTTGGTCAACCTTATTGCCCTGCATCCTGTAAGTGATTTTGAAGGCCACGAGCGTGATTTCCTTGTTAAAACCCTTTATGAAAATATTTCTTCTGAAGGCCTCGTTTACTGCCTCATACTTGACCGGACCGGGCATCCTCTTATCGCCTTAGACCCTTACAACCTGGTATCCAGAATACCCCGGGATATCCATTTGAAATCCCGTTATGCAACGGGATTAACAAAGCAAACCGTTGAGGTAACCGGTTCGGATGAAACGATCTACGAGTTTGCCAAGCCTGTCTTTAAAAGCGGACAGAGGACTGGCACCGTACGTTTGGGTTTCCGGCCAGCCGCCCTACGGTTTTTCTCACTGGAGCGAATCGGGCTTCTGGCCACCATCGCCTTTTTTATATTTGCTATGGTACCCTTTATTTATTGCGGGATCAGACTTGCGCTCCGACCACTTAAAAACATCGATGAGAAGATTAAGAACATCGGCGGAGGTACAGCTCCCTGTCCGGCAACTGCATCAAAAGAACCGGATATCGATGATGTTATTCAAAGCCTTGATCAATCTCTAAGTCTTCTTAGAGAAAAGTATAAGAAACTCGAGGTAGCTAACATGCAATTTGAGGCCAAGATCGGGCTTATCGGTTACGAGAAAAAACAAATTAACAACATCATGGATTCGGTGCACTACGGCATCATCATCACGGACAGCCATGACAATGTCAATCATGTCAATCGTTACATGCTCAATCTTCTCAACAACACTCGCAGACAGGTAATGGCCCGTCCACTAAGTAAAGTCTTAGACCACGAGGAAATTCTCTCGTTTATTTCACAACAGGAAGTGGTGGGTCAAAACGCGATCCCAAACCATATTGAAACCACCTTTCCGGAGCTTGCCCCAGGGGAAAATTTTCAGGTCTCCTCATCCTACCTGACCGATGGTGAGAAGACTATTATCGGCAAGGTTATTTCGATCAAGAATATAACCAACGAAAAATCGGCTGAAAGGGCAAAACACGAATTTATCTCACAGGTAGCCCATGAATTGCGGGCCCCTTTAACGACCATTAAATCGTATAATGAGATGTTGATGGGAGGCGAAATCGATGACATTGAAACGCAAAAAGAATTCTATAACACCATTACCGAAGAAACTGACAGGTTGGCCCGTCTCATCGAAAACCTTCTTAATATCTCAAAAATTGAGATGGGAAGCCTATCACTAAACAGAGGACTCCTAAAAACCGACTGGCTCGTAGATGATTGTATCGCAGCCATCAAGGCGCCTGCCCAGAAAAAACATATAATTATTGAGAGAAATATGCCAGACAAGTTCCCATCCCTGGTCGGCGACAAGGAGCTACTGAAGGTAGCGCTTATCAATATCCTGGGCAATGCCGTTAAGTATACCCCTGAAAACGGCACCATTACGTTCGCGCTGACCGAACAGGACAACACGATAATCTTTGATGTAATCGATACTGGATATAGCATTTCCAAAGAAGATCTCCCGCACGTCTTTGAAAAGTTCTATCGATCCGCGGACGCCAATGTAAACAAGCAAACCGGCTCCGGCCTGGGTCTGCCCATTGCTTTTGAGATTATTGGCCTCCACGGTGGAAAAATCGAGGTTCAGAGCAAGCCCGGCAAGGGGGCTCGTTTTACCATCAGGATACCCAAGGGGGAATACTACCTTGGGAAACAATAAAAAGCTTCTGGTCATCGACAACGAAGTTCATATAAGGCGCATCAAGCAGGACTACTTTATTGAATCCAGCCATGCCGGATAACATTGTCGAGACAAGACCATCGAAGATTGGCAGAGGGGAAGCTGGCGCTATGACGGTTCTGGCCCCCAAAGAGTCTTTGACCTATCAGACTTGTGAAGAATTGGAAGCTGCGTTTAATGAGTGTATCGATCGATACAAAACCAAGATTATCCTCGACTGCAAGAAGCTGTCCTTTGTCGACAGCGAGGGGCTTGAACTTTTAGTCAGGGTGGAGGAAAAGCTGAGAAGACGAGGGGGGATATTGAAGATTGTCGGCCTGAACCCTGTTTGCCGTGATATATTTGTTGCAACCCGGCTTATCAATAGTTTTTATATCTACAAAGATATACACGAAGCCGTGAAAGCTGTGCCATGAAAAGAAACTTTGTGCCAAAACGAAAGAGGATCGGGGACATTCTGGTCTCCCAGGGCCGAATTAGCCCTGAACAAGTGACCGAGTGTCTTCGTATTCAAAAGGAGACTTCCAAGCGATTGGGCCAGATCTTGATAGAAAAGGAGATTCTGACCAAGGAGGAGTTGACGCATATCTTAGGGGAACAACTCGGGATTCCACACATTTGGCTGCGCAAGGGATTGGTAGACCCTCGTATCGTGCTCGTTCTGCCCAAAGAAAAGGCGATACTTTTTCAGGTCATCCCCATGTTTCGGGTCAACAATTTCCTGACCCTGGCTACTGCTGACCCTCATGCCATTTTTGTGTTTGACGAAGTCTCCAAGATCTGCAACCTGGAGGTACAGCCGGTGATCTGCCGCACGGACGATATCCTGGAGGCCATCCGGGAATGTTACCAGGAAGGAGAGGTTGGCATCGATGAGGTTATGGCCAGCATCGATGACACCGCCATCGAGGTCGTTCATACGGCAGCGGAAAAAGAGGTCGAAGAGATCGCGCAAATGTCCGAGGGGAGTCCGGTAATTAACCTGACCAATATGATCGTGCTGAAGGCCATCCGGGACGGGGCAAGCGACATTCACATCGAGCGCGAGGCAAAAACATTTAGGGTGCGGGCCCGGATAGACGGGGTCCTGTATGAACTCATGTCGCCCAAACTCGAAATGCACGCGACTGTGGTCTCCCGGCTCAAAATCATGGCCAATCTCGACATTGCAGAACGGCGCATGCCTCAGGACGGTCGCATTCATGTTCATGCCGACGGCCGGGTAGTCGATATTCGGTTTTCATCCATGCCGGGCATTCACGGCGAAAAAGTGGTTTTGCGAATCCTGGACAAGAGTAAAGTCGTCCTGGATATAAATAAGCTGGGGTTTGACCACGAGGTACTGCATCAGTTCAAGTCTCTCCTGACGAAACCCTATGGTCTCATTTTGGTCTGCGGTCCCACCGGCAGCGGCAAGACCACCACCCTGTATTCCGCTATAACCATGTTGAACACCATGGAAAAAAATATAGTCACTATTGAAGACCCTGTGGAATATGAGCTGGAGGTCATCAATCAGAACCAGGTAAGAGATAGGATCGGCCTAACCTTTTCCAAGATCCTGAGACACACCCTGAGACAGGACCCGGACATTATCATGGTGGGCGAAATTCGAGACAGGGAAACGGCCGAAATCGCTATCCAGGGATCGCTGACTGGACATATGGTCCTGGCAACGCTTCATACCAATGACAGTCCAAGCGCCATTACACGGCTCCTTGAGATGGGCGTCGAGCCGTATCTTATCTCTTCTTCCTTGCTGGCCTCCCTGGCGCAACGCCTGGTACGAATTATCTGCCCCGAATGCAAGACACAGTATTATGCCCCTAAGGGAGTACTGAAGCAACTGGGGATTGATGGGAATAAGAAGGTCCGGTTATTCAAAGGGAAGGGGTGTTCTGCCTGTTACGATTCGGGATTCAAAGGCCGAACGGGTCTTTACGAACTCTTAGATGTAGATGAGGGCCTTCAATCGTTGATTTTGACCCATCCGACCAGCCAGGCCTTGCGGGGTTATATCAGAAAAAGAGGTCTCAGGACATTGAAGGATCTGGGTAATAAAAGAGTTCTGAAAGGTGTTACCACCATGGAAGAGGTGACACGGGCAACTTTTGTGGAAATGTAGACTGGCGTCATGGCAGTAAGTCTTAACAAAAAAAAGGCCCCGCGATTACCTGCGAAAGCACGTAGGGGCGGGGTTTATCCCCGCCCGCCAATGCTTTCGTCGCCAAAGCCCGGCTCTGTCATAGAAAAGTGGTCCGGCATGATCCATAGTCTTGGCAGACCGATCAAGCCCCGGGAAGTGATTTTTTTCACCTCGCAGCTTTCCCTGATGCTGGAGATCGGCACCTCCCTGAATGACGCTCTGAGCACCTTAAGAGATCAGATCAAGAATCCGGCCTTCAAAGAGGTAATCGAGGGTATGCTCCGGGATATCGAAGAAGGCTGCCAGCTCTCTGATGCCATGAGACGCCATCCTCGGGTCTTCGACGATGTCTTTGTCAGCATGATCAGGGCTGGAGAGACTGGCGGTTTCTTGAAGGAGATCATAGATCGGATTGTGGAAATGCAGGAAAAGCGCCAGGCCCTTATTGCCCAGGTCCGATCTGCCCTGACCTATCCTGTGGTCCTGTGCATCATAGGGACCCTGGTGGTCATCTTTGTTCTGGTCGGCATTCTGCCCAGGTTCACTGTATTCTTTGAGGGCAAGGAAGATATCTTACCGTTTACCACCCGATTCCTGATGGCGATGAGCGCCTCTTTGCGGGGATACTGGTGGGCTTATCTGATTGGGGGCACCGGGCTGGCAGTAGGCGTCAAACTCTGCAAAGAGAGTGAGCAGGGCCAGGCCCTGATAGACCGTTTTTGCGTGAGCGCGCCGATTGTAGGCAGACTATTTAACAAGATCTATACGTGTCAACTCCTTCGAATCCTCGGGCATTTAATGAAAAGCCAGGTTGTTCTTCTCGAGGCGCTGGAAGTGACCCGCGCTACGATCAAGAATCGATATTTTACAGAGTTTATAGATGGTACTATAGCCCATGTGAAGCAGGGAGGAAGGTTTTCGCAACCATTTGCCGGCTATCCTTATATCATGGATACTGTAAAACAAATGGTGGCTACCGGAGACGAGGCCGGAAATCTGCCCTCGGTCATGTTGCGCTTAGCCGAGTTTTATGACACTGAGATAAACCAGGAGTTAAAGACGCTCTCTTCGATGATAGAGCCCGCAGGGCTCATTGTCATGGGAGGAGTGGTGGGCCTGATTGTTTCGTCTGTGATCCTCCCCATGTTCAAAATAGCACGCGCGATGCACTAACGTGATCAGTGGTCAGTGGGCAGTGGGCAGTGGGCAGAAGTCAGTGATATACTGGTTACAATGCTCTGCGTTGTAACCAAATCCCTGGACGCTCTGCGTCCAATGAGTGTTGCTACTTCCTGGGCGCAGAGCGCCCATCGGGTACGTTATCAAATTTGACATGCTGGCATGAGTATTGCTGTAGTAAACACAATCCGACAAAAAGTAGAATTAGGCTCATTTAAATCTATTTGACGATACGATCAAGTATTTTATAAAATATATAAAGGAACCCGCAACTGCCAACGCTAACCTTTAAAAAGGAGGAGTAGAATCATGAGAAAACGTTTTGGAAACCAGGCAGGCTTCACCTTGATTGAGATGCTCATTGTAATCATCATCCTGGGAATCCTGGCCGCGGTGATTATTCCGCAGCTTACCGTTTCGACCGAAGACGCCAAGCTGAACACGCTGAAGACCAACCTGTCGGGCATGCGCAGCACCATCGAGATCTACTACGCGCAGCATGATACCACGTATCCTGGGGCTAACGACATTACCGGGGCAGGAACATCGATCCCTGCGACCGCACAAACCGCATTTCTACAACAACTCACAAGATATACAGAAAAAGACGGTAAGGTATCTGACACGAAGACTGCTGATGCCAAGTTTGGCCCATATATCAAAGGAGGCAAATTGGCCAGCAACCCTTTCAATGACAAGAACGATGTGCTGTGCGACGCAACCGAACCGGACATTACGCAGAGGGTCTCTGACAGCAGTACTGCCTGGAAATTTTACACGCAGACAGGGGTTTTGATCGCAAACGATGGGGGCCATGACACTGAATAAACTACTCGCCGCTAAGTTGCGGGGCATCACAACCGGGAGCTTTCTTAGCGAAGGAGAACTCCTGGAAATCACACCCCAATAAATTATATATTTTACAACAATTTGAATAACGAAGGAAGGAATATACACAGCGGTTTCACACTCCTTGATCTGCTTATTGTCATCCTGATCCTTGGGGTTTTGGGGGTGATCGCGATACCGCAATTTCACTCCATGGTCACCGAAGCGAAGCTGAATGAGGCCACTGGGGAGCTGGTATCCGGGCTTCAATATGCCGGGAATTTAGCGGTGAAATATCAGAGGGCTTTCGGCCTTCAGGCAGATGTGACCGGCAACTGGTTCAAGGTATTTGACACATCCCCCTACCCGGACGATGTCCCGCCTGCGCGCCCCGACAATGTGCCACCTGTGGATGCCTATGGCATCGTACTCAACCCCTTTGACAAAAAATGGTACCAAAAAGACTTTGATACCATGGAAATCTATGAAGGGGTGAGCATCACCTCCGTTCCGGTTGGCGGGCAGATCCGTTTCTACCACGATGGCCATTCCGATTCCTCTGATAATACCTTTGTCTTAGGCCTTGCAGGAAACCAGAGAACCATAACCGTTGACGGGACCACAGGGCGAATCAGTATAGACTAAGTGATGTCCGTCAGGCAGACATTTCTTATGGCTATTAACGACATTACCTTTGCGATAAAAGATTTTACCAAGGAACTACGGACAACCGACAACCGACAACCGACCACGGGCAAAAATGGCTTCACCCTCGTCGAGATCATCATTGCAGTCCTTCTCCTTGCGATCGCGATTGCCCCGATGGTCAACGCCTATGCGCCTGCCATCTTTTCCACCAGTGGCGAAGAAGAAATGGCGGTTTTTTCCAATCGGGTAAGAGGCACTCTGAACCGGACAGTAGTCCTCGATTTCGGAACCCTCAACAGCAACCAGGGTAACCCCGTTGACCTGGCCGCCCTTTTCGGCTCGGCTGACGAGGCTGCCAAGGAAACCTTTTCTTTTCAGGGAAAAAGCTACACGCCCACAGTGAGCATTTCCGATGCAAGCGACGGCCCCGGTGGATTGCTTGAGGTAACTGTGACCATTCACCATGTGAGTCTAAAAACACTGAAAGCGGAATATTAGCCAACATGCCAACCGCACAGGTTGCAATTTTTCGGGCTGGGTTTACCTGCCCGCCAGTGCCCCGTCTGCCTCGCAAACTCAGCGAGTGGGCAGACAGGCCTTGGCAGGCGGGTCCCCGCCCGTGACTCTACTATGAAATTCAACAATGCGCATAAATTAAAAACCAATTCCGGCCTTACACTCCTTGAGCTTCTTATCACTACTGCCATCCTCGGTATCATCATGATCGGCCTTCACCAGGTCATGGGTACGGCTCTTTCCGCATACGACAGCACAAAAGAGAAACAAGACTTACTCGCCCAGGCCCGCTTTGCAATGGAGCGCATGGTGATGTTTGTTCAAGAAACCGATTACATTCTAAAACCTGATGATGTGTACCAGGAAATTCTAAAGGCCAGCGAGCGAGCGCTCGATACCTATAATAATGGTGACCATTCCTATAACATCGACGGTGATGGCACCCTGGATGCCGACAATGATTCTGACGGCCTTGTCAATGATGACGAGACGGATGATCCCAAGGACATGATTACCTTTGACTTAGACAAAACAGACCCCGGAAACTGGAAACTACAGGAACAGATGCCAGATTATAGCACCCCCGCACTCGATGATTTTATGGCCAATAACGTGATCTGCGAGCACGTCACGGCCTTCAAGTGCAGCCGTCTTTCCTTTAATCTGGTGGAAATCGAGTTAACCCTGAATAATGGCAACAGCGAGGTGAGCCTGAAAACACGTGTCAAGGCCAGGTTGATTGAGTTATGAAAAACAAGGGCTTTATTCTCTTAGGCATGCTTTTTCTTATGCTCTTGCTGGCCGTAACCGCGGTGGCCCTGAACCGCCGTGCGGGTTTGCAGGCCAGAATGGCCGGCAACCAGGCCCAGAGCGTCCAAACCTCCCTTGGTCAGGTGGCGGGTGTCAATGATGCTATATGGGAACTGACCAAGGACCCCTGCTGGCGCACAAGCGCCTTGGGTGAAGACTATACTTATAATGGCACGACTTATAACCGCAAGGTCCTCAATTCCACCCTATCAGGTTATACCGATGCCATCACGGTCTCGGTCACAGCGCCCGGGGCGGCAAGTGGCGTTACAGCCTCCTTCCGATATTACCTGACAGATATGCCCTTCTTGGTAAAACCTACTCGGTTGTGTCGTGATACCTCCGGCAACATATATCTTGCCGACTTAGACAACCACTGTATCTTTAGAGTGGATGGGACCACCGGGGCCATGACCAGGGTTGCCGGAGACTGCACAAGCGGGTTTAGCGGGGATGGAGGGCCGGCCACCGACGCCCAGTTAAATCAGCCGAGTGGCGTGTGGGTAGATGCCTTTGGAGTCATCTATATTGCGGATACATATAATCATCGGATAAGAAAAGTGGATTTGGCCGGAAACATAAACACCATAGCAGGCACTGGCTCTCCAGGCTTTAGCGGGGATAATGGACCGGCGACCAGCGCAGAGCTTAAGAATCCGACCTGTATCTGTGGGGATAGTTCGCGAAATATCTATATCGCCGACAAGGTTAATCACTGCATTCGAAAGGTTGATACCTCAGGTACTATTACCACCGTGGCGGGCAAAGGGGGGCAAAAAGGCAGCGGGGGCAACGGGGGGCAGGCCACCGATGCCAAGTTGAACTCTCCGGGAGGGGTTTCTGTGGATGCATCGGGCAATATCTATATTGCCGACACGAATAATAACTGGGTTCGAAGGGTAGATGCCGCAACTGGCAACATCAACAGGCTGGCGGGTGTGGCAAATCGAGAAGGGGGCTATGACAATGACAACATAGACGCCAAAATCGCCATGATAAACAAACCTATGGATGTCTTTGCCGATACATCGGGGGATTTTTTTATTGCCGACGCCAATAACAATCGCATTCGAAAGGTTGATACCTCAGGAATCATCACCACCGTGGCGGGCGACGGTACTGCGGGCTATTCCGGCGACGGTGGGCCAGCAACCAGTGCCCACATTGATTATCCAATAGGGGTATGTCTCAAGAACACCGGCGAGATCGTTATAGCTGACACCATGAATTCTTGTCTCCGTCAAGTGGACCTTGGAGATGTCATATCCACCCTTACGGGCACAGGGGATCCCCTTTTCAACAAACCCTCCCAAATCGCCATGGACGGAAGCGGAAACGTTTATATTGCCGATAGGGGGAACCACCGCATCAGAAAGGTGGATACCTCAGGCAAGGTCACCACCGTGGCCGGTACAGGCACTGGCGCCTACAGCGGAGACGAAGGACCTGCCACCAGCGCAGAGATCAAGTGGGCCCGAGGGGTCTTTGTGGATACTTCTGGAAATATCTACATTGCCGACACCCTTAATCACCGCATCAGAAAGGTGGATACCTCAGGGATCATCACCACCGTGGCCGGTACAGGCACTGGCGCCTACAGCGGAGACGAAGGACCTGCCACCAGCGCAGAGATCAATGTCCCCCAAGGGGTCTGTGTGGATAACTCGGGAAACCTTTATATCGCCGACATGAATAATTACCGCATCAGAAAGGTGGGTACCTCAGGGATCATCACTACCGTCGCGGGGAACGGAAACTACACTCCTTTTCAAAACGGGGTCCTGGCGACCAGCACCACTCTCAATAAACCCATGGGTGTATTTGTGGATTCTTCTGAAAATATCTTTATAGCAGACAGAGAGAACCATAGGATCCGGGTAGTGAGCGCCCACGACAATAAAATCAACACCCTAGCGGGAACCGGAAGTGACGGGTTTAACGGGGATGACCAGCCGGCCGTAGAGGCGCAGCTCAACAATCCAATGGGTGTGGTTATGGCAGCCACCCGGGGAGGGCGCAAGATCTATATCAGTGATACCGAAAATAACCGGATTCGCATGTTGACTTTCAAGCCTGTGAAAGAACTGTAACCGGTCACGGGTTCAGAGGTTCAGGGTTCAGGGTTCAGGGTTAACCGAAAATCTGAACCGATGATTCGTGGGATCTGAAAGATAACCCTGAACGGTGAACTCTGAACCTGTGAACGCCTACTCTCTCGACTAAGCTTCACTCGCCCCGCCAGGCGGGCGCCACTTTTCTTATGGTATAGATATTGCTGCCCCCTAAAGGGAATAGAGCTATGGCTACGTCAAAGTCAGACTTCACACGCATGGAAATGAGACAATCTTCATTGTGCAACATTACATGATAGCTTACTTCGACGTTGTCTTGGGGATAAAGGTGCCTTTTTCGACAAGAACGTGACATCTGTGTTAGTTATTTGACAAGCGACGGCAAATCGTCGGGCTCAGCATTTTGATTGTATGGGAATTTCCGTCTTGAAAGGCCTAAAGAGTTATATGCTCAATCTAAGACACACATACCCCATCGGCCTTGACATAGGCGACCAGAACATATACGCGGTCCAGCTCAAAAAAACCCGGCAGGGGCTGGCCGTCAGTGGTCTGGCACGTCGAGAATTTGGGGTGGGGGCTGAGGGGACTCTTGAGGCAGGCGATGCCCTGATTTCTGAACTCGAAGAGATTGTAAGAGACAAGAGATTCCGGGGCAAACGTGCCGTAGTCAACTTCCCGTCAGAATACATCGATACCTTTCCCATACGTTTTGAAGTTGGCAAAGAAGAGAGCGTAGAAGAGGCCCTTATCCGCGAATCGGAGCAACATCTTTCCTTTCCTATTGAAGAAGCCATAATAGATTATCCATCGATCGTATCTTTGGCATCTGGTGAGGCCAATAAATATAAGGCATCCATCGTTGCGGCCCACAGGGATCAAATCAAACAATATCTCCTCATGCTGAGGGGGGCTGGACTCATCGTGGAGGCGGTGGATGCTGGTATTTCCGCCTTGATCCGCTTGCACAGTCATCTCTATGACCTTAACTCCAGTCCGATAGCTTTGTGCAATATCGGGTACACACAAAGCAGTCTTTCAGTTGTTACAAGAGATAGCGTCCTTCTTCAGCGGAGCATTCCCTGGGGAATACAATTGCTTCTGAGAAAGGTGCAGGAGAATCTTGAACTTTCCAAAGGTAAATCCAAAATACTTCTTAAGAAATACGGCCTTGTCTATAAGGAAGGTGCAAACCCTGATAATGGTGAGGACCTTCCCGATAAGGATACATCATGGGACACCATGTCCCGAGCCATCTACCAGATCGTGACCCCGTACCTTGATGAATTGATTTATGAGTTTCATAATATTATCGCCTACGTGATCTCCGAGGAAGACGATGCGGTCCTTGAAGGGATTTACATCTACGGTCAGGGAAACTTTATCCGCAATCTGGACCGTTACCTTGAAAGGCAAGTCAACATTTCCACCAAACTCATAAATCCCATGACGAAAGTGGCGCTGGCCAGTGAAAGCATCCTGCCCGATGTATCCGAAGGCGCTCCATTCGCACTGGCCTTGGGCCTGGCTATGAGAAAAGTAACATGGCTTTGAGAGAAATCAATTTGATACCCGCTGAAATCCTGAATCGGCAGCATTTAGTACGGCATTTTTGCTTCTGGACCGGGTGTCTGGTCACCTCACTTGCCCTGATTTTAGGCATCTATCTGTACCAATCGCGGGCCGTCCTGGCGGAAAAGCAGACCTTAGCGAAACTGGAAGTTAAGTATGACGAACTCGGTGTGAAGATCCAGGAGATTAACCAGATCCAAAAAGAACTGCAGAACTTAGCTGAGCAACAAGTTGTGCTTAGTAACATCACCAGGACACAGCCTTATTCCCGGGTGCTCGTGAGGTTGGCACAAATCATGAGTGAACATACCTGGCTCACACAACTCGTCATAGAGGGTGGCACAGATACTGACGCTCGTCCCAATCTGAAATTGACAGGGCTTTCCCATTCTAACAAAGATTTGGGGGAGTTCGTGAATCGGCTTTCAAATGAGCCTTTATTCAAGGCAGTAACCTTGAAGTATGCCAGGGAAACAAGAAAAGCGGTTTCCAGGGAAACTGAGTCTCCACTGATCCTGATTCAATTTCAGATTGAATCTCATGTTTGAAGAAGAGTAACAGTTCACTGTTCAACGGTTCACGGTTCACGGTTCACGGTTGGGAGAGCGATGAAGATTGAACGGTTTGAAGATATTGTTTGCAGTTCATGGTTCAGCGTTCAACGG
>JAGMBW010000081.1 GCA_023129535.1 Desulfobacterales bacterium | reverse complement strand
TAACCTTTGAACCCCTGGCCCAGACCTGGATTACTGGCTTGGTAGCTCATAATAAGCCAAAGCGCCAGGGCGGGCTTGAACCCTGAACCTTGAACCGATCACTTTAGGTAAATGACTTTTAGCATAAAGACACTCGATCGCTTGTGCCTTGTAGCAGTGGTGCTTATTTTCCTGATATGCGGTTATTGGGTCGTAAATCGTGGCATTAGGCAACTGCGCCAGACCCGGCAAGAAAATGACTTTCTTTCTAAGAACTTGAAGAATTTGGCTCTGGTGGAGACAAACCTGCAACGGGTAAATGCAGCGATTTCCGAAACAAGAAAACAAATGAAGATCCTCAATGAACGCATCCCGGATTCAGCAAAGATCGGCGACTTTTTGAAACAACTTGACGCCTTGATGAAAAAAAGAGAAATTGTCCTGGAAAGCTTTCAGCCGTTAGCCGTAGTGGAAAAAAAACTCTTTACCCGACTCCCGATTCGCCTGATATTGAAAGGGTCTTTTGTGAACATCTATCACTTCCTCCATGACCTTGAGACAATGAACCGGCTGGTTAACGCGGAACAGATTACAATTACCAGCCTCGACCCTCTCAATGAATGCCGGTTTGACGTGACCACAAGCATTTTCGAGCACTAAGGGAAATTCACTTCATGCCTCGGAAGAGCGTTACGCGCCCAAAAATCTACCTCATCATCGGGCTTTCCATTGTGTTCGTGGTCGTGGCGTATTTTCGCTTCTTTCACAAGAAGAGACCGATTTCTCGAGTGCCGGCAGGTTCGAACGCTGCCCTTGTGCGATTGGATGTGCCGCAGATCCAGATACCGAACTTAGAGGATGCCGAATCACGCAAAGCGCCGGTAAAGGAATCGATGAGTCCTGTTATCAGAGATATTTTTGCGGCTCCAGCGACTCCAGAATCAGAAACTGAAATCCCGGAGCCAGAGCCCTCAAAGCAAGCCCAGTCCCTTGAGCTCAAAGGAACGATCCTGGGCGGGGAAAAGGCCATGGCCATCATCAATGATAAGTTCGTTCGCACGGGCGATTGGATCGGTGAATATCGGGTTGTCAGGATTGCTAAAGACGAGGTGCTATTAAGTTCAGATACGCACAAAATGATCTTAAAGGTTCTGAAAGATGTCCGACTGAGACAATAGCCATTTGCAGCAACGGAGAAGATACCTCATGGATTTCGTAAAACGGCCTTCAAGTGCCGTAACCGCATTTATCAGCAAGGGCGCTTATGTCTTGATTGCGCTGGTCGTCGTACACGTCATGACAGGTCCGGCCATTTCTGGTTCGCCAGCCGGGGTCGGATCGATCAAGGAAAGCCCCAAGGTTTTCGATCAAATTTCGGATGATCGGTTGATGACCCTTAACTTTTTTCAGGTTGATATCCGGCAGCTCCTTTCTGCCCTGGCTATGAAGCGGGAGATAAACATCGTGATGAGCCAGGATATATCGGGCAAGGTCTCGCTGCACCTTTTTCAGGCCACCCTTGATGAGGCACTCAATGCCATTACCCTGGCAGGTGGATTTGATTATATGAAACAGAAGACAACATACTACATTTACAAACCCAAAGAAGCCAGGGATCCCGAGGCCGAAAGGCTTGAGATGCGGGTCTTTAAGCTCCAATATGCTGAAATAGAGAAAGTACAGGAGGTACTGGATGCCATCCCTGGTAAGCGACTCATTCAGATTCATGAGCATTCGAAGACCATTATCGTGGAGGATATCCCTGAAAATATCAAGAAGGTCGAAACCATCCTCAGTTTCTTAGACAGGGCGCCCAGGCAGGTGATGATCGAGGCTAAGATCCTGGAAGTCAGTCTGACCGACGAGATGTCCATGGGCGTCAACTGGGAACAGCTACTGGGCGATGTACGCATCGGAACAGGTGGGTTCAGTACAGCAATCTCGCCTGCAATCCCGCCTGCAGTCCCATTTTCCCCGGTACCTGGCGAGGGCAAGGGGGTATTTGCAAACGTCATCACCGGTGCCGGAAGCTGGAAGCAGTTCACAGCCGCCCTGAACGCCCTGCAGACAAAAACCAAGGTCAATACGCTCTCCACGCCCAAGATACTGGCCATTCACGGCAAACCGGCCAGGGTGCAGGTTGGAGGACAGCAGGGCTATAAAGAGACCACATTGACTGCCACAGGAACTGCCGAGACCGTGAAATTCTTAGAGACAGGGACCATCCTTGATATAACGCCTTATATTGATGATGAAGGCAGTGTCCTTCTGAATGTGAACCCAAGCATCAATTCGGTCACTATCGATGCTGCCACCGGGATTCCAACTGTGATATCTACGGCGGTCTCTACATGGCTGCTGGCCAAAAACGGGGAGACTGCTTTTATTGGAGGCCTGATCCAGGATAGAAAAAGCAGAACGAGGGAAATGATCCCCTGCTTAGGTAGCATCCCCGGGTTGGGAGTGCTTTTCGGACGGACCCTGCGAGGCACCGGAAAGTCTGAACTAGTCGTATTGATTACTCCCACGATCTCCGATGCCGAGCTGAAACGAATCGACCAGGAAGCCATGGAAAAAACCAGGCAAATAGAAGAGGACTTTAAGAAGGAGCCCTTACGCCTTCACAAAGAAATCCTTGATATACGTTAACCTGGGTTAAGCGGTTCAACGTTCACGGCATAACATTAAAAAGATATTTTGACAGGATGAACAGGATTTACATGATTTTTCTGCCCCGCCAACGGCGGGGCAAATAAATATCCTGTTTATCTTGTAAATCCTGTCTAAAGTCATTTGAACCCTGAACCTTGAACCGATCACTTTAGCACGAAGTGAAGCCTGCGCTAAATCCGAAATCGTATAAACGTCTTCTCCTTTACCTGGTTTATGCGGCAGCCTTCACAGTGCCCCTCCTGATCCTCCCGGGCGTCACGTTTGATATATTTAGCGGCCCGAAGTCTTCGGCATTGATCCTTTTGGCCATTGCCGCCATGCTGGTCCTACTCTTTGTGGTCCTTCAGGGCTCGGTAGCCCTGCCGAGCACGCTCCCTGCCTATCTCTCGTTTGGTTTTCTTTTCTATATGGCTCTGACCATTATCTGGTCGCCCTTAGCGCACATTTCCTCCGGCGAGTTCATGCTCCTTGCCAGTTTTCTGATTTTTTTCTGGATCAGTATGATTTGCCTTGACGGCCGTCGTATCACTACCCTTGTACAGATCCTCTTTTTTACATCCGCCCTTTCGGCTGCTTACGCCTTTTTTCAATATCTGGGCATAGACTTTTTTCGCTACGAGCAAACTGGCTATATAGTCGGCACCATAGGCAACCCGAATTCCATGTCCTCTTTTTTCCTCAGTACATTCTTCTTAGGCATTTATCTGTCAATCGATAGTCGGAGACGGCGGCGTTTGCTCTCAGTGGTTTTGCTCTCCTTTATCCTGGTCCTTATTGTTATGTGTCGCTCCAGGGGGGCATGGGTGGGGCTTTTTGTAGGATCGAGCACATGCCTTGTTTTAGCCATCAAGTCGGGAGTGTGGCATAGCTTGAGACACTTAAAATCGTATGTGGCCGCATCGCTCATGACCCTTGCTGTCTTGCTCAGCATTGCCTGCGTCTTACAGCCCGCCCGGTATTCAAGTATCGTCAGCGCCAAAAGTATCTTTGACCCTAAGACCCTTTACGATGACCGGATCAACTACAACCGGGCTGGCTGGGAGATGTTCAAGGCGCACCCCTTGCTTGGTTCTGGCCTGAAAACGTTTCGCCGTGAGGTCTATGACTATCAAGCGAGGATCAATCAAAAAGACCCGGCCTATCTGGACCCTTATATGTACACAGCACCGTATCCCAAGCACGTACACAACGATTATCTGGAGTTTGCTGACGAGATCGGCCTCATTGGACTTCTCACTTTTTTGAGCATCGTGGGTGTAGTCTTCACGCATGGCTGGCATTCTGTAAAAACAACGGCTGATCCAAAAGGCCAATGGATGCGTATCGCCCTGCTAAGCAATTTGACGGGGATCCTTGTCCATGCCCTTTTCTTTTTTCCACTGCGGCTGCCGGCTACCGGCATGGTCTTCTGGCTCAACCTGGCCATGATCGAGGTGCTGGCCATCCCCGAAGAAAAGCGGTTAAGAATATACCAGTTGCGGCCAGCGCCTTTTTCAAGATGGATACGGGCAGCAGCCTTTGCGGTTGGTCTGTTCTTAGCCTTCTTTTTAGTCTGGCGCCATGCCATCGCACCCCTGCTGGGATCTCATTATTTTTGCAGCTATCTCCTGGCCCGCGGGAAGGATGAATCGGCCTTATTGAAGGCCCTGCATTACAAGCCAGGTCAAAGCTATTATCAGGTATTTGCCCTGGTTCATTATCGTGAGAAAGAAGAGTGGAGCAAGGCCAACTTTTTGGCTGAAAATATCATTGAACGGTTTGACGGTGAGACCCCGTTGTGGTCCGCCTATCACAATTTGGGAATTGTAAGACATGCCACCGGACAGTTCATGGAAGCAAAAAAGGCTTATAGAAGATCACTTTACTATCTTCCAACCTTTCAACCCGCTATAAACGAACTAAGGAAAGTCGAGAGCATCATTGAGTCCAGACTTCGTAGGGCAGTAATACGTTTCAGATGCTGTCGGCCAAGGATACTTTTGCCTAAAGTGATCGGTTCAAGGTTCAGGGTTCACGGTTCAAATGACTTTAGACAGGATTTACAAGATAAACAGGATATTTATTTGCCCCGCCGTTGGCGGGGCAGAAAAATCATGTAAATCCTGTTCATCCTGTCAAAATATCTTTTTAAGGTTATGCCGTGAACGTTGAACCGCTCAACCTAGATTAGAACGATTTTTTTTCAAAGTTAAGGCGTCTATTTCCTGGTGGAGGAGCTTCTTTTTGGACCAGCGCTCGAGCTTTCCGATCAGGCCGTATTCATAGGCCTGGTCTACCTTTTCTTCCTGTAGCTTGAGACCCTCAGGACTGCGCAGAGCTGCCTGCAGGCACGACCTGGCATAAGGGCACTTCATGCATTCGGGTGGGCTTGTGCGTATCCCCTCCTCGCCCACAGGAAAAACCGTGTCAAGCTGACCAAAGCACTCAGGGGGGTTTGTCTCGTTATCAGTCATCTGTTTCTCCCCAGCCTTTCAGCCTCTTTGCATAGGGTTCAAATCACTGGTAGCAAGGGGAGCGTTTTTTGTCAATGGGCTGCTCTGGCAGAATCATAATAGTTGACCGCAGGAAAAATATTTGACAGGATAACAGGATAAACATGATTTAAATCCAGTTAATCAAAAAAACTTATCATAACCCTGGCCCAGACCTGAATTGAAGGGATTTGAATTCCATAACCTCTGCGTCCGAAATATTGCAGTACCAGCAGCGTATTTCAGGTAAGTCGCGCCAGGGCGGGCCTGAAGGAGGTTAAAATGGAATATAGAGAATTGACAGAAAAAATTATCGGGTGTGCTTATCATGTTTATAATCAAATGGGATTTGGG
>JAGMBW010000080.1 GCA_023129535.1 Desulfobacterales bacterium | reverse complement strand
ATGACACGTATTTGAAACTCCTGGGTCATTCTGCAGATTTTCATCTGAGTCCCCGCCATTCAGTCGTCTTGAAAGTCTTTCCAAGTGATCCCTCGCAATTCAGGGAAGATGTAAGTCCATATGTGAAAAAGATCATTGAAAAATATGGTATTGAAGAATGGAAGGCCTGTCTTTTGACCAATGAGTTCCACCGGCACTTAGGCATATATTCACTCATCGGAGCAAAGATGGGGATCAGGGCGAGGGAAATCCTGGAGGCACCCTTTGATACTCTGAGAGTCGTTTCTTTTGCCGGGACCGGTCCTCCCTTGAGCTGCATGAACGATGGCCTCCAGGTCTCCACAGGGGCAAGCTTGGGCCGAGGAACTATCAAGATATCTAACGGGATACCCCAGCCAGCAGCTACCTTTCTCTACAAAGATCAAAAGCTTACCTTGAAGATAAAAAGGGAATTAGTGGATAGAATAAAAACAGCCATTAAGGCAGCTCTAAGAGAGTATGGAGGGCTGAACCCCTCATACTTTGCCCATATTCGCAAGTTAGCCATAGATTACTGGTATGATCTGGATCGGAAGAAAATTTTTGATGAAAAACTTTGAAAAATAAACTGAATAACAACGAGCTAAAAAGGGAAATCGGCTTTTTCTCGGCCACGATTTTGGTAGTTGCCAATATGGTGGGGACCGGGATATTCACCACTTCTGGCTTCATCATAGAAGAGCTTGGCAATGCTCAAATCATGCTACTTTGCTGGCTTGTTGGGGGCATCTTTGCTCTGTGTGGGGCCCTTTGCTATGGAGAATTGGGGGCCATGTTCCCCAGGGCAGGCGGGGAATATGTATTTTTAAGGGAAAGCTTTGGCAAATGCATGGGCTTTCTTTCCGGTTGGGTGTCTCTGATCGTAGGTTTTTCAGCCCCTATCGCGGCGGCTTCTATTGCTTGCGCCACCTATTTTCTCAGCGCTCTGCCAGCCTCCTTTGCCGCACAGTTTACCGCTCCTTTTTTGGCAGTCAATGTTCTTACTATATCGCCAATTACTATACTCGCAGTGACCATAATCATAATCTTTTCGCTGATTCATTATCACAGTCTTTTCCTCGGTACCAGGGTCCAAAATGGATTGACCATCTTTAAAATAGGTCTCATCATCCTCTTCGTTATAGCAGGCATGTGTCTGGGTAAGGGCTCAACAGGCAATTTTGCCGGGACTCTAAGCGTAAGCTCGATGTTTCAAGAGAAGTTTGCTATCTCACTCATATTTGTCTCATTTGCTTATAGCGGATGGAATGCTGCTGCTTATCTGGGAGGGGAGATCAAAAAGCCCAGCAGAAATATACCACTCGCCCTTTTTAGCGGGACAATTCTGGTCATCTGTCTTTATTTGCTTTTGAACGTCATGTATATTTATGCACTCCCTGTAAAGCAGATGAGCGGGATCCTTGAAGTTGGGACAAAATCTGCCATCTCTTTATTCGGGAGCGATATGAGCAAATATTTTAGTGGTGCCATTGCCATCGGAATTCTATCCGTTTTGAGCGCTATGATTATGACCGGGCCAAGGGTCTATTATGCCATGGCAAAAGACGCTGTTTTTTTTCAGGTCTTTGGCAGGGTAAGCAAGTTTCACAAAACGCCCGGATATTCGATTTTTCTGCAGGCCGGCATTGCCATTATAATGGTCGTCACTGCGTCCTTTGGCAAGTTGCTTTTTTACATTGGTTTTACCCTGTCATTATTTGCCATGATGACAGTAGTGGGATTGGTGGGACTCAGGATAAAAAAAGCTTCTTTTGAGCGCAGTTACAAGACTTTCGGATACCCGATAACACCCATATTATTTATCGTGGGTAATTTATGGATTATCTATTTTTCGATCAAAAGCAAACCAATTGTCTCTTTATTTGGCTTAGGAACAATAGCGTCAGGTATTTTGTTTTATGTGCGTTTCAGGAGAAGAAACAAGTACATTGAAAGCGAGGATATGAATGCATATCTCTGAAGGGGTATTATCTGCACCTGTGCTTGTGACGGGTGCGGCCCTGGCTGCGGTTGGTGTCTCAGTTGGTCTGAAAAAGATCGATTATGAAAAGATCCCTCATGTAGCGGTTCTGTCATCTGCCTTTTTTGTTGCCTCACTGATCCATGTGCCTGTTGGACCGTCCAGTGTCCATCTTATCCTAAACGGCATAAATGGGGTTTTGCTTGGCTGGTCCTGTTTTCCCGCTATCTTGGTCGCCCTTGCCCTGCAAGCAATCCTTTTTCAGTTCGGGGGTATTACTGTCCTTGGAGTCAATACTGTGACTATGGCCTTGCCAGGCGTGATCTGCTATTATCTTTTTGCCAGGTTGGTAAATCAACAAAAAGGGGGCCTATCTTTGGTCGCCGCCTTTGCCTGTGGCTTTCTTGCTGTTTTGTGTTCAGGTATCCTTGTAGCAATATCTTTGCTTTTTACGGAAGAGTCATTCATGTCAGTAGCGAAGCTAATCATACTGGCCCACGTGCCGGTAATGATCATTGAGGGAATCATTACCCTCTTTTGTGTGGCATTCTTAAGGAGGGTAAAACCCGAACTTTTGGGAGGTATCTATGGAAAAGGGTGATAATATCTGGATCTATCCAATAATTTTTCTTTTAGCCTCTATCCTTGTAATCTCTACCAATATTGCGGCCTTTGCCCATAAGGCAATCGTCTTTGCCTGGGTTGAAGGAGATACCGTATTCACCGAAAGTAAGTTTAGCGATGGGAAAAGTGCAATAGGTGCCCAGGTTCTGGTCTTTCACAGGAATGGTAAACAACTCCTTGAGGGAAGAACGAACAACAAAGGAGAATTTTCATTCAAGATTCCGAAACTAACCGATTTGAGGATTGTTCTCAATGCCGGTATGGGCCACAGGGCAGAATGGACGATTCCGGAATCGGAAATACGGGAAGCTGGTGGTTTTTTGCAAGAAAGAGAAGCTAGTCAGACTTCTAAAGCCATACCTGTAAGCTTGACGAAGAAAGAGATCAAGGAGATTGTCGAGGATTCCCTGGACACCAAACTCAGGCCGATTGTCAGGATGATGACCGAATCACAGTCCAAAGGGCCTTCGGTGAGCGAAATAGTGGGTGGCATCGGGTATATCTTTGGACTGATGGGTGTGGCAATCTATTTTAAAAACAGAAAAGAAAAAAAACACTTAGAGGACCGCAATGATTAAAGAGGAGTTTTCCAGTGGTGATTCTCTTGTTCATAGCACCGACCCACGGATCAAGATCATTGTAGCTGTTCTTTTTTCTGTGGTAGTTGCGATGTTAAGCAATTTTTTGGCAATAGTTGCCGCTCTGGCTGCATCGCTCCTTCTTATAATGATTGCAAGGCTTTCGATCAAAAAGGTGTTCTACCGGGTGTTACTGGTAAACGGATTGATTCTTTTACTCTGGATTTTTCTTCCATTTACCTTTAAAGGACAGACATTATTTGTCATAGGGCCACTGGTCGGAACAAAAGAGGGCGTATGGTACGCCAGCCAGATTACTCTCAAATGCAATGCAATCCTTTTAGCATTGATCGCTTTCCTTTCAACAACGCCCATCTCTACCCTTGGCCACGCCATGAGCAGGCTGCGTTTTCCGGATAAGATAGTACATCTTTTCTTGTTTACTTATCGCTATATCCATGTCATTTTTCACGAATATCACAGACTGACAAACGCTATGAAGATACGGGGCTTTGTACCCCGCACAAATGTGCACACGTACAGGACGTATGCCTATCTTGTGGGAATGCTTTTGGTCAGAAGCTATGACAGGGCACAAAGGATTCACAATGCCATGCTTTGCAGAGGATTTAGTGGAAGGTATTATACATTGAGCCAGTTTTCGATCAATAGGTTAAGGGATATCCTTTTTCTCTCATTGATGTTGGCCGCAATCTTAGGATTGGTAATTTTACAGTGGAAAACAATAAGCTAATCATCAATCTAAAAGAGATCTCATTTTCGTACACAGGAGATAATCTCATACTTGACCACCTGAGCTTTCGACTCCGTCGCGGTGAGCGGATCGGCCTTGTGGGGCCAAATGGCGCAGGCAAGACAACCTTTTTCTACATTATTATGGGCCTCTTGAAGCCCTCTTCAGGCACGATCGAGCTATTCGGCAGATCGGCCAGTCAGGAAAAAGACTTCAGAAGTGCCAGGAAAAGAATTGGACTCCTTTTTCAGGATTCTGACGACCAGCTATTTAGCCCTACAGTGCTTGAGGATGTGGCCTTTGGGCCATTGAATCTAGGAAAATCGCCGGAGGAGGCCACAGATATTGCCTTGAAAACACTTGCCAGGATCGATCTCGCTGGCTTTGAGGACAGGATAACCTACGAACTTTCAGGAGGGGAAAAAAGGCTTGTCTCTTTGGCAACGGTCCTTGCCATGGGTCCGGAGGTACTTCTCCTTGACGAACCCACCAACGGTCTGGACGAGGAAACAGAAGAAAAGATAACCGATATGTTAAAACGACTTGATCTTTCATGCATTTTTGTCTCCCACAATCTCGATTTTCTCTCAAAAACCACAGACAAGATATATGGGATGGCAACCGGCAGGATTTGCCTTGATGAGGAGCTGGCGCCCCATCCCCACATTCATGCCCACAGACATGGCAGGTTACCTCATAAACATGGATCCTAATCCGGATAAACCGGAAATCCGACACCTCTCTCCCTTGACAATCGTTTTGTTCGTCAAGTATCATCTTATTCAATCTTATAAAGGACCAGGAAAGGGCTTGGAAAGATGCCAAGATTGACGGTGCGCGTGGCGGAAGAGATCCTGCGAAAAGAAGCACTCAAATTAGACAAGCGTGTTCAGCTCATGGCGGTCAGTCAAAGCAAGGAAAAAGATGCATACCGTGTGACCCTTCTAAAGGATGGAAAGACCGGGAGTGCGGCCATCAAGAAAGATCTGATCAGGGAGTACCTTGCCGGAGAAGGGAAGGGCAACGAACTGAGAAGGGCGCTGGGCAAGGCTGTCAGCCATTTGAGTATAAGGTACAGGAAATAATATTGAGCCTCTTTTTTGCCATTGTTGCATGTTTGTATCTCGTTGTCGTAGTACTACAGTATATGATCATCCGGGTCATGCTTCCCCGGAGGCTTTCCAGGCCGACAGCGATTCTCATCTCATTTCTTTTCACCCTCAGCATAAACATCCTTCCCCTCTTGTACATGACAACAAACCACATCCTGGATCAACTTCCCTGGTGGCATCGGGAACTTATCGTATTTCCCTACGCCATTTTCATGGTCGCATCCGCCTTTTCTGGTGTGCTCCTCCTGGTTTTATTGCTTGCAAGATCAACGTTGCCTAAACGGCAGCCCCGGTTTGACAAATCAAGACGGGATTTTGTCGGAAATGCCGCGCGAACACTGGCCGCGACTTCTTTTGGGGTACTGGCCTATGGTGCCTATCACGAAAACAGGGCCCCTGAAGTATCCAGAGTAGCGCTGCCGTACAGCAGACTTCATCCGGATCTTTCTGGGTTCAGGATTGTACAGGTCACAGATATACATGCTGGTCCCTTCATATCCTTTGAATCGATTGCCAGGATAGTCTCCATGGTAAATGCACTCAAACCGGATTTGATCGTACTCACTGGCGATTATGTAAACAATAATCCCGCCTACGTGAATGGTTGCGCTCGGCTCCTCGGTGACCTCAAGGCCAATGCCGGGGTTTTTGGTGTATACGGCAATCACGATTACTATACGGGCATCGAGCGTGTAAGAGAGGGGTTCTCAAAGACCAGCATATCCATGCTAAGCGATAACCGTCAGGCTCCAAAGGGGCTGGAGGGGTTGTTGAACATCATAGGGGTCGAAGACCCGGTCGCGGGCTGGGCAACTGATGCACGTTTCAAGGACTCAGGGAGTATTTTCGAGCTTGCAGACCCAGAGCGATTCAATCTATTGCTTTCTCACAGGCCCGGAATATTCCGTGCCTGCAGGGATTCCAACATTCAACTAACCCTGGCAGGGCATACCCACGGCGGGCAAATCATTGTCCCGATGGTCGGAGAGCGGGGGTTTTCCCTTGCAGGCCTTTTTTTTACCTATACTCATGGTCTTTATGAATCGGAAAAAGATCCTGAGGTGCGCATGTATGTCAATAGAGGGATCGGGACTATTTTTGCCCCCATCAGGCTCTTCTGCAAACCGGAAATCGTTGAGGTTACCCTCACAAGGGCCTGAGGTTTGGAGAGTATTAGCGCAGGTTGGTGCCGGAGGTCGGAACACCTACATGAGTGAAACGACTTTTGAGCCTGAAAAGCGCCAGATCATCGATTTTCGTTACTCAAAATAGGAAAACCCACTTTGTCAATAATTTAAGCATGTTGTACCGAGAAAAACGGCTTAAGGAGAGGCCGTATAACGGGCGATCTCAGGCTGCTTAATGGTTGGGTATGGGTTTCTTTGCAGCTTACAAGAAAACCTTGTACCCAATATTCAAAGCCTTTGCCAGTATCTTCGCTCTTTCCTTACCGATCGCCCTTTTTCCATTTTCCATTTCAGAGATATGCCTCTGAGGTATCCCGGTAAGCCTTGAAAGTTCCTCTTGGGTCAGACCTTCTTTTGTTCGTGCACCTGCCAGGGCGACACCAGGTAATGTATTATCGTCAAACTCCGGGAAAGCGTCTCGCCAGGGAATTGAGTCGGAGGTGTCCGCAAAGCCAAGGGATTTCAATGCGTTTATAGCCTTTTCTTTATTTTCAGGCGGTCCAGTAAAATGAAGCGCAACAGAACCTTTAGTATGGAGCTTTTTCGTGTGTGCCTGCATAAGTTACCTCCACAAGCTTTATCTCTTTGTCTTTGACCTCCCAAATAGCTACGTAAGTCGGTTGGCCTTTTTTCAGGTGACAATGGTGGCGATTACCCGATAACTGGCTGTAATTGGCCCAGTTGCCTCTTCCGGGGCCATAGCTTTCAATGTTTTTGATGAGGGCTACCAGGCTGGCCTTTACCGTTCTTGGTAGCTTACCAAGCTGTTTTCTCAATTTCTTCTTGAGAGTAACCGACCATTGCATTTTTTCAATATACCTATTCTGGGTATAAAGTCAATTCAGAAGTACAAAGTGTGTCACAATTTGTGTTTTTTGATCTCACATCTTCTTGAATAACCCGCCTTCGATCTCATCAAGGCTGAAAAATTCTTTGTCCCAAATCTTGTTTCCTGCCCTTTTGGGATTTTCTTTGAAGTAATCGTTTCGTTCCTCAAAATGGCGGGAGATGGCCGCCTTCATTTCGTCCTCGGATTGGTAATCACTATTGTGTATCACGGCCTTTTTCA
>JAGMBW010000008.1 GCA_023129535.1 Desulfobacterales bacterium | reverse complement strand
GTTTCTCCCCTTTCGACCGAGAACCCCACGCCAGGGGGGCTCATTTCCAACCGCCTGGCCAGTTCTCTAAGCGACATCCCCAACTCACTGACTGCCCAAAAGCAGATAAGACTCCTTGCCTTCACTTTTCGTTGCTGCTTATCCTTTGGAAATATTTCACGCGGTTCCATCCCGTAGATTTCGGCGACCCTTTTGGCAATCCGATCCAGGTCATACCCACGACGCTTCAATTCGTAATGACGCTCGTTGGGACTTGGGACGTTCTTTATTACTTATTACATTAGGCTTTGATAAGCGGGATGTTGTATTTCTTCAAACGAATATCACGTGTCACAAGCGTAAGACCTTCTACTTTCGCCTGGGCTACAAGCATCCTGTCGAAAGGGTCTCGGTGATGTGCAGGAAGCTCCCCGACCGCATGCGCGTGTTCGACTGTGATATCCAACATCTCAAAGGGCTGATCATCTAACACCCTCCGAAAATTTCGGGGGATTTCCAGTTTTCCTAATGCCTGCTTGATTCTTATTTCCCAAATGACGACAGCACTGACAAAAATCAGGTTTTTCCTGTCGGTAATTGAGGCCTTTGTTTTCTTAGAAAGGTTCGGGTGATCATCAAGCCACCATAAAAGAACATGTGTATCAAGCAAGAGGTTCATGAATTCACCATCCCGAATGCTTCGGCAATATCCCTCGGTAGTTCGTCAAAATCATCGGCTATTTTAATTTTCCCTCGTAAGGCACCGGGCCGGCGCGGTTTCTCGTTTCGCTCATACCGCACTAGCTTTGCAACGGGCTTCCCCGCTTTACCAATGATTACCTCTTGCCCGGCCATGACCTTCTCAATAAGGGCCGATAACTGAGCCTTTGCCTCTGAAATATTGGTTATGAGCATACGCGCCACCTCCTCACAATTAGTCTGACCAGACCAGACCAGAAAGTCAAGGTTTTTTTACAGCACAAGGGGGTACTTCAAAGCCGCATCACCCAGGCCCAGGGGACGATGACCTCGAAGGGGGAATCTTTGCCGTGGGTGTAGCGGGGGGCTTCATATTTATCCACGCGGGTGAATGCCTTATTCTCAACAAAGCCGTGGTCTGAGAAAAGTATTAACAGGGTTCGGGGGGGAAGGTCGCTGAGCCGGAAGGCCAGATCAAGCTCCAGATAACGAATCACGTTTGCAAAGAGAAACTCCAGCGAGCCCTTGTCTGTATGAATTCTTTCGTCAATCCCGCTGACTTTCCATAGAAGCTCCTCAGATTGATTATCCGGATACGCTGCCTGAAATGCCTGTTCCAGGTAGGCAAGGTGTGTGGATGTGTCGGTCGGTTGGTGGGCCCAAAGGGCTCCTTCGCGCACCACACGGAAGCGATCAGCCATCTTACCAAAAAATTTCACCTTGATTACTTCCCACAGATCCCAGCGCATGCCGTCCATGAAGAGGTAATGATGCCGTGCATGATCCGGAATCCCCCTTTTCTTGGAGAGGAGAAAGGGGATATCCTCGATCATAATCGGCCGCTGCTCCCCTTCTTTTTCCCAGATTGGAAGGGTAGCCTGGTAGAATTCGGAGAAATCTTTTTCCAGATCATCAAGTTTTCTTTGCGCCTCTTTTACCTCTTTTCTCAAGAAAGGAGGCACCGGGGTGCCAATCCGTTCAAGTTGAGCGTAAAGCCCGTCGCAAAGGGAGGGAATGGGACTCATCGCCTGGATGAAAATCGATTCCCATTTGCGAAATGCAGTTGGCCCGCCAATCTTCGGTCTTTTCAATAAATCGCGCTTTTGTTTGAAGAGGTGACAATTTTGCAGGGCGCCGACCATCTTCTTCTTGCGCTCTAATAACGCCGGGCCTGCATCAGGTTTCGCATCGGGGATCTTTAGGGACTCGGCAAAATCGCTTTCGGGTTGATCCGCTCCCAAAAGCCGTTCAAATGCCTGCCGCAAGATCGCAGGAAAAATCGATTCCTTACTGAAAATTTCGGCAGGAGGCATTGAGGAAAGATTGGACCACAGGGCCTGGGTAAAGGAGGCATCTTCTTCTGCGACCCGGACAAGGCCCTCAAAAAGTCCAATCTTTTTGGACCGAAAACTGCGAGCCAGCTCTGAGAGATCGCTCATCCTGCGGCCGGCGTCGATCACCTTGCCGCTTTGAAGAAAAGGGAGGATTTCAAAAATTCTCTCCGGCGCGATGTCGTACTGGTCGGCCCAGAGACAGGCCAGCATTGCCCTGACAAACGGCCCGTGCCCCACTTCACGTAGAAGAGAGACGAGATGAGAGAATTCTTCCTGCAAAAAAGCCCTGAATTCTTCTTCGGCATAGTCAGGCTGCCCACTTTCTCCGTGTCCTATAAAATGCAAAAAGGTATCCTCAGAGATTCTTTCTTCCTTGAGCCATTCGGCTAAGATTTTGCGGGTCTGGGCCACGGTGTATTTCCGGTGGACCAGGCTCTGGTACAACTGATCAAGGTCGCGCTGTACAACGACCACCTTTCCACGAAATGCCTCATTGATGCCCTCAATGACCCGCGGAGTGAGGGCCTGATCCACCTGGTCAAAGAATTCCTCTGCTTCGTGAATGTCAAACTTCAGGAATTGGCGGATGGCATTTGCTTCCTCTTTCTTTCCAATCAGGTCCAATCCCTCTAAGTATGGGATGAGCTTTTCCTGGACAGCATGAGACTGGAGCATCTCCACGGTCTCCACGATTCCCATGTCAATCTCCTTTGCCAACTCTCTTACCGGCCTGAAAGAGACACTTTCACCCGGTCGAAACCCGCACGAGCACACGGGCTGGGTCTGAAGCTGATCCTGCGGAGATTTGAGACAACGGTACAGGAACACCGTTGAGAGGCTCTGATCGATCGACCGGCGGTTATGCTCGACCGAAATCATCTCAAGTTGATCCAGACGCCGAAGCAGATCATAGCGTTTAGAGCGCGTCAGCTTTTCATAAGGCTCAAATTGCTCTCCGCTCCGTGCGCGATGGTGGGCATCCACATAAGCCCTGATGTAGTCTTCTTGAAACCTTTGAAATTTCCGGAAAAGCTCTTCCAGGGCGCCAGCCGCTAAAGGCGTCGATTGATCCTGATAAAATTGCAGTATCTCCTCTCGCAACTTCCCGATGGATGCCCACGCTTCCCGTTCAGGGATCTGCAGCCTCGGATCGGTGATATACTGATATACGAAAAGGGCCCGCTCAGCATGTTCCAGAAACGCTTTTGTTTGGTTGGCTGCATCAAGTTTTTTTGCAAGGAACGGTTCGTTGTGCGCGGCGCGCAAGAACCGGTCAAGACCATCCCGTGAGCCAAGGCTCACCTTAACCTCGTCCCACTGAGAGACCAGATCCCGGATATCTTTTTGGCTTTGCGCCCAGGGCAGGTTTCTAAAGGCTGGAAACGACGTTGCCCATTGAATCCTGGAAAGGAGGGCCTGGAGGTCTTCCACTGCTGTAGGTTTTGTGGATCTGATCTCAGACCACAATTCCTCCTGCGAGGCAAGGGTGATGGGAATCTTTCGGAACCTTTCTGGGACCAGTGGATGGCTGGCAATGGTCTGGCGGAGTTCTTCTTCTAAGATTTCTCCTTTCCCAAGCGCGGTGATTCCCTTGAGGCCGCTTCGTGCAATGTCGTCCAGTCCCTTTCTCTTCATCCCATGGTAGGCGACCAGATGACCGGAAAAGAGGAGGGCCATGATCAGGATTTCAAACTGAGGCATTAAGAGGCCGTAGGCGCCTTTTCTGAAAGTCCAGTAAAGATCGTCCAGAGAAACGGTTTCCCTTTCGCCGATCTTGTGAAAAAACTCTTGTGCAAGTTCGTTTCGCCGGGGGTCCACCAGGAGCAAGTATTGGTTTCCCTTTTTCTTGATCAGTCCCATCGGTTTCAAGAGCCCCTCCAGCACGTCGCGGATGGCAAACTTGGAACGGTCATCCACCTGGAGCATCCCGGTGGAGAAAAAGTCCTTCAGCATATTGGTCAGTATGCTTGGCGCCAGTGCATCCATGTACGGCTGGATGCGATCGTGTTTCGGGAACCGGCGCCTGAGAAGCGGACGCAGAAACTCAGACAGGAACTTCTCCTGGCTAAGATAACCGATGGGGGAAAGCTCCACCTGTTTTTCGTCGCACAGGATCACGCCATGGAAGTAAGCATGGGTAAAGAGTTCGGCAAGCTTGCTCCTTTCCTTCTCCACAAGACCCTGGAGATAAGTCATTGCGCGCTGGTTCTTCTCAAAACGTTCCCGCTCCATTTGATCCAGCATAAGAACAGCGGCCAGTATCTCCTTCAGCCATGTCATATCCCTTTCCGGGGGAGGAGCAGGAACCCAGAAAAGAAACATCCCGGGGTAGCGCTCCCGCACGAGGGGGAGAAGATTTTGGCGCACATGCCGGTATTGGGCGTCGCAGTCATGGGTCGTGCCCACAAAGAGATATACATCCTCTTCACTTCTTGCCCACTGCCTGGCGAGTCCTTCCAGCTCGCTATCTGAGACTTCATCTAGTTGGCGGAGAAAAAGAATCCCGTTTCTCCTGGTGTGCTGCCAGTCAACCGACACCTTCTGCCGGCCCTTCTCAACCCAGCCTGTCAGCGGCAGGTGAACAGAATCTGCCATCACTGCTAATTTTGTGAATAGCCTGCGATCTTCGGAAAAGATCTCCGAGGCCATATGACGGACCCGCCGCCGTATGATCCCTGCTATATCGGCCTTGAGGTCAATAAAATAATGGCTTTTGAGAGGGTCATCCGCCCTCTCTACCTGGATATAGGAACCCTCCTTTGTGAGCCGCTCCAGAATATCGCGGAAAAACTCGTAGTTGATCTGTGCTTCCATGGGGGTGATCCGAAAGAGGAGCATCTCCGCCATATGCCGCACTGTGTATTTAAATTTCGCGGGTGAGATGGCAAACAGAACGAGCAGCTTCACAGCGGCCAGGGCAATCTGCTGCTGGTCCTGGTCCTGGAAGATCTCTGGCATCTCGTCCTCGTAGGTTGCAAAGACCCTTTCCACATATATCTGGCTCTCCGACCGCTCCCGGATGCGATCCAGGAAATGATCGAAGATGACTTCGGGGGTGAGCAGATCATGGGCAGGATGGTCGAGCAATGAGGGTATGTGGCGCTCGGGGTCTCCCTTGAGCCTGTAGTGAATGAAGTCCACTACCCCCCGGTGCTCGGAAAAGAGCGGTTTTAGGCGGTCCAGCAGCGTGGAGGTGGCCGGATGCACAGGATAGAGCCGTATGAAACGCTCCAGTGTGACCGGAAATGTGGGGAAGTATGCCATCAAGCCCTCAAAGATCTCGCCAATCTTAGCCTCAGCCCCTTCCCTGTGGCGGATGAGCCGCTGGGAAACAAGCTCCTCGATATGGGCGCGTCCCAGGTTGAGGCGAATTCGATAACGATCCTTGATCTTGTTGAAGGTGTCCTGATGGATCTCACCTGTTTCCTCGATCCACTCCTGCAAAGAGGCTACAACCCACAGTGGAAAGTGAGCCGCCTCTTCTCCTAAATACTGAAGAAAGCGGATATCCTCGTTGTATGCCCTGGCATCGGGCTTCGATCTGAGAAACTCGGAGAGCTCGTCCACAAGAAGAACCATGCCGGCAAACCCAAGTTGGCTCAAGGTGGCCTTGATCTGCAAAAAGGTTTCCTGCCGCGTTTCTGCGCCCTCAAAAGGCCTGCCCAGAAGGCGCCCCAGCCCCTTGAAGATGGCGCGGAGGAATATATCCTCCAAGAACTCAGAGCCCCGGTGCTGGACCAGTGATATCTCCACCCCCATGAGACGTAACGGGCGAAGTTTTGTGGCAAAATCGCGAAGGGTGGGCTCCTGCATCAGGATCTGATCCCAGGACTCGGGATGCCTGATGAGCAGGCTCAGCATGCTGAGAAAGTGAGATTTTCCCGAGCCAAAATGTCCTTTGAGAAAAATTCCCCGCCCCTCATGACTACAGAGGCTTGCAAAGACGGACTTCAGGTTATCTGCAACCTCACCGGTAATCACAAAGGTGTCTGCGATCATCCGGCGCAGGTCAGGGTCTTCCATGTCCTGCAACTGGATGACGGTCCTGATCTCTGGCACTTCTACAAGGTCCCGAATCAGGAGAGTTTTGGGGTGGTCATTTGTCATTGGTCATTAGTCATTGGAGCTTCGCTCCGCATAGAGCATAGCGCATAGAGCATAGCGGATAGCGGATAACGCATAGTGCATAGGGTTTTTTCTTTAACGCTCTGCCCTATGCCCTTTGCTCTCTGCGCTTTTATTTCTTATCTTCTCGATCAGCTCCAGGAACTGCCTGCCGTACTTTCTTAAGGTGACCTGGCCCACGCCGACAATGGCCAGAAGTTCATCGGGCGTTCTTGGGAGCACCCTGGTGATTTCCCGCAGGGTTCGATCCTGAAAGATGCAGTACGCTGGCAACCCTTCCTTTCGAGCCAGGCTGGAACGCAGCTCCCTGAGCTGATTGAAAATCTCCATTTCTGGTTTGTGCGCCAGCGGCTCTTCACCAGGCACGGGCACTGCCTCCTTCAGGGGATGAGAGAGAAGTATCACTTCCCTTCCCGCCATTACCTCCTGCCCCGTGCCCGTGAGCTCCAGTACCGGATAGATCTTTGCTCCCATGGAGATCCTCCGTGAAACGACGCACCCTTGTAAGATGAGTTCCTGGATCCATTGTTGCACCTGATCCTGGGTGTATTCGGAAAGAAGTCCATACGTGGAAAGGCGATGGAGTCCGAACTGAAAAACCATGCGGTCCTTAGAGCCGGTGAGCACTTTTGCTGCGATGCCCTGGCCGAAACGTCCATTCAGCCGGGCAATACCGCTCAATACCTTAACTGCCATGATCGGCTCAGAGGCAGGCGCTCCTGATCCGGGCTTGCTGGCGGGCTTAAGGCAGACATCGCAGGAGTTGCAACTTCCACCCTTCAGGCCCTCTCCGAAATAGTGAAGCAAAAAGGCCCTGCGGCATTGCTGGGTGCTTGCATAGGCCATTACCTGATCCAGCTTCTCAAGCTCGTATGCCTTCCGCACCTGAAGGGCCTGAAAATCGATCGTGAGTTCGCCTGGTTTCACACGCTGGATGATGCGAAGACCCCGGCCGCGAAAGGGGGGGATATAGGTGGCCTCACCCCGGTCTACCATTTCTGAGAAGGTTCTCCTTAGAGCGTCGAGAGGAATGCCTGTTCTTGCAGCCAGCTCACCTGGAAGAAACCGCACCCCTTCCATGAGTTCTTGTTCGTCATAGATCCGGCACATAGAATTGAGCAAGCTCTTCTTGATCTTGGTCCTGGATGAAAGCTTCGCGAGGAGATCTGGGGGGCTTGCATGAAGATAAAATTCTGCCAGGTTATCGTAACGATTGAGCCTTTGAACGGCGCCGGCATCTTCCAGGATCTTGATGCACGAGCCCACGGCCATTTCTGAGATCTTGTTTTCTTCCATCTCCGCGATTTCACGATAGGTCAGCCACAGCAGGTCCTCAGGGCGCTGCCTGAGCCGTTCGTATACAGCAAATACTACCTCGCGTGGAGGATAGCGCGCTTCAATAAAGAATTCCTGTAGCCTCCTATCTCCAGGGCTGTACAGGAGCAGGCAGGTTGCGGGGTCGCCGTCTCGGCCGGCCCGGCCGCCTTCCTGGTAATAGGCTTCGATAGTGCCCGGAAATGTATGGTGGATGACCATGCGGATATCTGCGCGGTCGATCCCCATGCCGAAGGCATTCGTGGCTACTATGAGGTCAGCACGGCCCTCCATAAAACGCTCCTGAACCCTGGTTCTCTCAGCCTCGTCCAGCCCGGCATGGTATCCCTTTGCGTCTATCTGTTGCTGTCGCAGCTTTGTGACGACGCCCTCCACTTTTTTTCTTGTTCCCGTATAGATGATGGCTGCCCCGGAGAGATTGGCCAGACGTTCGGTGATAACAGTCAATTTCTCTTTCTCACCCCTGATCTGAAGGACTTCCCAGAAAAGGTTGCGGCGGTCAAAGCCGGTAATAAACTGCTTCGGGGCCCGCAACCCCAACTGCGCCACGATATCAGACCGGACCTTGTCTGTGGCAGTCGCCGTAAGCGCTATGGTCTGAGGGCGACCCAGCCGGTCAAGGGTTTGTGTGATCCTCAAGTAATCGGGTCTGAAATCATGGCCCCACTGAGAGATGCAGTGTGCCTCATCCACAGCGACCATGGAAACTGTCCTTTGCTTCACTGCCTCAATGAATAAACGATTTCGCAGCCTTTCAGGAGAGGCATAGACAAGCTTTATCTTGCCTGCTGCGATCTGCTGGAGGGCCTCTTCTTGTTCTCTCAGCCCCATGAGGCTGTGAATGGCAGTGACCGGTAGATCGAGCACACCGAGTGAGTCCACCTGATCCTTCATAAGGGCGATGAGGGGAGAGATCACAAGAGTGATGCCGGACCTGAGAAAAGCTGGAACCTGGTAACACAGAGACTTGCCCCCGCCAGTCGGCATGATGACCAGGATGTCCTCCCCAGAGAGCACAGATTCCAGAATTTCTTCCTGGCCGGGCCGAAATTGCCGGAACCCGAAAATCCGTTCCATGAACGCCAAGGCACTCGCTATAGGTTCATCTTGGAATTTGTCATTAGTCATTGGTCATTTGTCATTTGTCATTTGTCATTTGTCATTGGTCATTCGTAAACTGCTCAATAGCTCACGTTTGTTACTTCTGGTTCCGACGCTCTGCGTTGGAACCCATCCACTGGACGCTCTGCGTCCACAACGAGTTCTGAGATAATGTGGGTCTTTATCAAAGCATGGCGCAGGCTCCGCCCCGTAGGGCTACCCCCCGGAGGGAGCGCCTAAAAGTTTACGTTCCCACGCAGAGCGTGGGAACGAGATGATAAAAGATTTTGGGGCGCGTATCCACGAATTATGGGAACCCTTTTTCTGTCCGGGACGGACATTCGACAATAGCCCGGCAATTCATTGTCGGGATCAGATGGGTGCAAAATGGATTTAGTCCCGTAGGGACGACAGACTTCTTCATTTTATTTTTTCGTGCAATTCCTCCTATGTATGCCCACAAACGATTCTGAATTTCAGGAACGATCAATGGGAGGCGTTCTTTGGTGCTAAACACATAGTGCACGTATAAACTGATGTATGAATTTGCCATCAGGTCTACCTTTTTCTGTCGTCCCTACAGGACTTTTGTATTTGTGTTCAACTCATCCCGGCAATAAATCGCCGGGCTATTTTCAAAAGTCCCTATTGGGACAAATAACAGCACCTCCCTCAACTCGCAGATGCGCCCGTAAGGCAAAAATATCATATTAAAATCTATTCATTTTTTGCATCAAGAAGTTTCTTAATCTTTTTGATCTTACCCATCAATTTTACGTTGTGAGGATGAAGCTGTAAGGTCTCTTCCAGAAGGGAAAGAAAGTCGTCGAGCCGGCCTGAACTCGTGTAAATCTTTTCCAACGTTCCTTTCACTATGAAATCGTCCGGGTCTTTGCGAAATGCCTCCCCAAGACATTCGAGTGCCATGGAGTAGTCCTTCAGGCGATAGTAGCAAAATCCTTCCTGCTTCAGGAAGTAAAGATTGTCTGGCTCAAGTTGTGATGCTGTTCTGTATTCAGCCGCTGCTTCCCGTACCTGGCCTGTTTTCTTGAGTTTTTGACCCAGGTAGCCGTGAAGCTGGGCATCATCCTTCCTGGAGGGTATCTTGACTACGGCCGAAAGCTCCTTGACCACCGTATTGTCCGAGCGGCCTCGCCCTTTTAGCCTGAAGATCTCCTTCAGTACGAAGCTATCATCAGGATCCAGGCTCCTGAGCTTTTCGTAAACCTCAAGGGCCTCGCTCTGTCGTCCCATACGGTTGAGGCTCAGCGCTTTTTCCTTTAGGAAAGAGGGGTTTTCCCTTTGGGCCACAAGCACCGTATCCAACTCCTCCAGGGCTTTTTCATACTGTTCCATCTTCCGCAGGGTTCGTGCTATCCGCAGGGTAATATATGGCTTCGGGTCTTTCTGGAAGGCGTAGCGGAAGCAGTTCAGGGCCTCCTCAAAGTTGTTCTCCTTGAAGAAGATTTCTCCAAGTACAAAAAGTGCCTGGGGGTACTGGGGATCAGCGGCAAGGACTTCCTCTGCCATGATCCTGGTCTCAATAAGCCTTCCCTGCCGCATGTACAGGTCCGCCAGGCTCGATTTCAGCAGCAAGTGGGACGGTTCCTCCTCCAGGGCATCGTTCAGTTCCCTTTCGGCTTCCTGGTATTTCCCTTTTCTCTTGAGGTCCCTCGCCCGCTCCCACTTAATCCGGCAGAATTCACTCAATCCCAATTGGTCAATTCCTCAAACCTAAAGTGATCGGTTCACGGTTCACGGTTCACGGTTTTAACCTCTGAACGTTGAGTCGCTCAACCTCGGTCAAACCATATCATTGTTGTCGCGAATCACCAGTCGACCATTCACGCGGGCATGTTTTTTAAAGCCACATTAAAATATACGGAAGCCTACGCTGCTTGTCAATATGGAAGGTTAGTGGTTTGATTTCTAACAAAGACTTTGACAGATTTTGCGATTTCAGCTAAGAACCGATGACAAAATTGTCCAAAATCATTGCCTGTCTCAAAAGGATAATTCCATGCCAAGACGTGATGATATAAAGAAAGTCATGATTATCAGTTCCGGGCCCATCATCATAGGCCAGGCTTGTGAGTTCGATTATTCCGGCACCCAGGCGTGCAAGGCCCTTCGCAAACTCGGTTATGAGATTGTGTTGGTCAATTCCAACCCGGCAACCATCATGACCGACCCCGACATGGCCGACGTCACCTATATTGAGCCTTTGAACCTCCGGACCATGACAGAGATCATAGAAGAAGAAAGGCCGGACGCCCTCCTTCCCAACTTAGGCGGTCAGTCCGGCCTGAACCTTTCCTCAGAGCTCGCCCGCACTGGCGTACTCGAAAAATACGGGGTCAAGATAATTGGCGTTGAGGTCGATGCCATCAAGCGTGGTGAGGACCGGATCGCATTCAAAGAGACCATGAACCGGCTCGGTATCGAGTTGCCAAGGAGCAAACCGGCCTTCAGCGTGGAGGAGGCTGAAAGAATCGCCGCTGAACTCGGCTACCCGGTGGTTATCCGTCCTGCTTACACCATGGGAGGAACCGGTGGCGGCCTGGTTTACAATGTGGAAGAGTTGCGAACCATTGCCAGCCGCGGCCTCTCAGCGAGCCTGGTAGGCCAGGTACTGGTGGAGGAGTCGGTCCTGGGGTGGGAGGAATTGGAACTCGAAGTCGTACGCGATGCCAAAAACCAGATGATTACTGTTTGTTTTATTGAGAATGTGGACGCTATGGGCGTGCACACGGGTGATTCCTATTGCACGGCCCCCATGCTCACGATCGACCCGGAACTGCAAGAGCGGCTTCAAAAATGGTCCTATGACATTGTGGAGGCCATAAAGGTGATTGGCGGCACCAATATCCAGTTTGCCCATGATCCCAACACCGGCCGTGTGGTGGCGATCGAAATCAATCCGAGGACCTCCCGTTCTTCGGCCCTGGCCTCGAAGGCGACCGGTTTTCCCATCGCCCTTATCTCCGCCATGCTGGCAGGAGGCATGACTTTAGACGAAATCCCTTACTGGCGAGAGGGTACACTGGACAAGTATACGCCCTGGGGCGACTATGTGGTGGTGAAGTTTGCCCGGTGGGCCTTTGAAAAGTTTGAAGGCTCTGAAGACAAATTGGGCACACAGATGCGCGCAGTCGGCGAGGTCATGAGCATTGGCAAGAACTATAAGGAGGCTTTCCAGAAATCGATTCGATCACTAGAAAACGGCCGCTACGGGCTCGGCTTTGCCAAGGACTTTCATGAAAGACCCCTAAACGAGTTGATGGAGCTGCTGGCCGAGCCGTCGAGCGAGCGGCAATTTATCATGTACGAGGCCTTGCGAAAGGGAGCCAGCGTGGACACGCTCTATGAGAGGACCTTTATCAAACCCTGGTTCATTGAACAGATGAAGGAACTGGTGGCGCTTGAGGAAAAGGTCCTGAAATACAGGGGCAAGGTCGTGCCCGACGACCTGTTGGCGCAGGCCAAAAAAGACGGGTTCTCAGACCGGTACCTCTCTGAGATCCTCGGCATCCCAGAAAAGGATATCCGGCGCCGGCGCACTTCTTTAGGCGTGGTCGAGGGGTGGGAGTCTGTGCCGGTGAGCGGCGTGGAGGACGCAGCGTACTATTTTTCCACCTATAATGCCCCTGACAGGGTGGAAACGAGCAAGAGACGCAAGATCATGGTCCTGGGCGGTGGGCCTAACCGTATCGGGCAGGGGATCGAGTTTGATTATTGCTGCGTGCATGCAGCCTTTGCACTGCGTGACGAGGGGTTCGAGTCGATCATGGTCAACTGTAACCCCGAGACCGTCTCAACAGACTACGACACCTCAGATAAGTTGTACTTTGAGCCACTCACGGTCGAAGACGTATTGAGCATCTACGAAAAGGAAAAGCCCGAAGGCGTGATCGTCCAGTTCGGCGGGCAGACCCCCCTGAATATTGCCAACGAGCTGGACGAAGCTGGCGTCAAGATCATTGGCACTTCCCCTGAGACCATAGATCTGGCCGAGGACCGGGATCGCTTTCGCCAGGTGATGAGAAAGCTCGGCATCCCTGAGCCTGAATCGGGCATGGCGAGTACCCAGAAAGAGGCCCTTGGTGTGGCTGAAAGGATTGGCTATCCCCTCATGGTGCGGCCCTCCTACGTGCTTGGAGGGCGGGCCATGGAGGTTGTCCACGACGAGGAGATGCTCGAACACTACGTGGCCGCAGCCGTGGACGTGTCGCCTGAGCGGCCGATCTTGATAGATAAGTTCCTGGAAAACGCGATTGAGGCCGAGGCAGATGCCATTTCCGACGGCACGGACGCTTTTGTGCCCGCCGTGATGGAACACATCGAGCTGGCCGGTGTCCACTCGGGTGACTCGGCCTGCGTGATACCCCCTATCAGCATCCCTGCTAAACACATTGACACGATTTGCGAGTATACAAAAAAGATCGCAGTGGAACTTCATGTTGTGGGCCTGATGAACATCCAGTATGCCATAGCAAACGATATGGTTTACGTCCTCGAAGCGAATCCCCGCGCCTCCAGGACTGTGCCGTTGGTTTCAAAGGTTTGCAACATTTCCATGGCGCGAATTGCCACCCAGCTCATGCTCGGCAAAAAGCTTGCGGATCTTGATATCAGACCCAGATCAATTTCTCACTTTGGTGTCAAAGAGGCTGTCTTCCCCTTCAATATGTTCCCGGAGGTTGATCCGCTACTGGGACCGGAAATGCGATCCACAGGAGAGGTTCTGGGGCTCGCAGACTCTTTTGGTCTCGCCTTTTATAAGGCC
>JAGMBW010000079.1 GCA_023129535.1 Desulfobacterales bacterium | reverse complement strand
TTCAGAGGTTAAAACCGTGAACCGTTGAACCGTTGAACCGTGAACTGTGAACCGTGAGAGGTGTAAATGAAAGGTTATGTACAGAGTTCTCCGTTTTTTTTCCGGCTGATAGCGATCTCAATGGCCCTGCTGGTTGCCCTTCTGATAATTCTGGCGCTCTTCATCCCCGCACCGCTCAATGGCCCGGCCGATATCGCCAGCGTGCCGAACCCGATGAAATCCGCATGGTTTCTCTTGTGGACCCAGGAGCTGGTCAGTTATTCCAAGTACTTAGTCTATCTGATTATCTTCCTTGGGCTCTATTTCTTGTTGCTCCCCTATCTGCCGGGTAGCCCTGAATGCAAGAGAGCAAGATGGGTTCAGAAAGATCAGTTGTTGATGACTATTGTGACGCTAATCGTCTTTTTCGCGATCATTACCCTGACTCTTGTCGCCATGTTTTTCAGGGGTGAGAATTGGGCCCTCGTCTTCAATTTGTGACGATCCTTGCCGGTGTTTTTTTCTTCCAGGTCACAATCGCTCTGGCCGGCGGGTCAGGTTGCCTTAAGTGCCACCAGCCGAATCACCAGGAAAGGGGGGCGTGCGTCAGTTGTCACAGGGGCAATAGCAGGACGGACAGAATCGAAATCGCCCATCACAACCTGGTCCCGGCTAAGTTCGCGCACTTTACAATGGAAGCGAGCCCGGTGGTAAAGCGGGGCGAGAAGCTTGTTGAGACCTCCGGCTGTAGGAGATGTCATGTTACAGGGGCGAAGGGGAATCGCCTTGCCACCAATCTTGACAAAGCGCTCGTCCTGGCCCGGCCCCAAGGGCTTTTCGATACGATAAAGAGACCGGTCCTCTTCATGCCCGATTTTTGTTTCAAAGAGGAGCACATAACAGAGCTGGTCAACGCGATCCTGGCGGGGGCCGCCCGGGTGGAACCGGAAGCAGGAGAAATACCCCTGGTAATTCATTTTGAAGACGAAAAAGAGGCAAAAGAGAACGACTTTGTGAGCCACTGCGGTACCTGTCACAGGGTACTCACCGCCCGGTTTGGGGGGCTGGGAAAAGGAGATATAGGGCCGAATCTCTCAGGCCTGTTTTCAGAGCATTATCCGGGAATTTACTACGACAAGGAGCCGTGGTCTTCTGAGGGTCTTAAAAAATGGCTGAAAAACCCAAGAGAAGTTCGCAAAAAAACACAAATGGCACCCATAAGACTTACCCCCGATGAATTTTCCCGCTTGTTAGAAACGGTTTGGGGGAATTGAGGAATTGAGGGATTGATGATTGACCTTCGATTTCGGAATGCGGAATGCGGATTGCGGATTGAAAGCGCAAAGAGAATAGAGCAAAGAAACGCTATGCGCTATGCGGAGCGAAGCTCCAATGACCAGTGAGCAATGACCAATGACAATTGACAATTGACAATCGACAATCTTCAATTAACAATCCATAAGTAAATGCTTCAGGAACTCTCCATCCAGAACTTTGCAATTATTGATGACCTTTCAATAGCTTTTCAAAAAGGGTTCACTGTATTGACTGGAGAGACAGGCGCCGGCAAATCGATCATCATAAACGCCGTAAATCTGATCTTAGGAAGCCGTGCCTCGCCAGAACTGATCCGGACCTCTGAAGAGACGGCAGAACTGGAAGCCCTGTTTGACGTGCCGCCCGAAAACCCGGCAGCAAAGGTTGCAGTGACACATGGATTCGATTTGTCAGAAGGCCTGTTGGTGCGTCGTGTCATTCAGAGAAACGGCCGCCACAGGATCTACATCAATGGTCGGCTGGCCACCGTGCAGATGCTTTCTCAGATCAACGAGCACCTTGCCAGCATTTCCGGTCAGCACGCCCATCAGGGTTTGCTCAAAGCGGAACAACACCTTTTAGTGCTTGACCAGTTTGGAGGGCTGAACGAGCTGCGTGGCCGGGTTTCAGCGTGCTATGAACAGATGCTTCCGTTGATCAGTGAACAGGCTGGCTTAAAGAGTCAACACCTTGAGCAAACCGAACACAGAGAACTCCTTGAGTTCCAGTGTCATGAAATTCAGCAGGCAAGGATAGTTCACGACGAAGATAAAGAGCTTGAGCAGGAACGGCAACGCCTCAAACATGCCCGGCAATTGTACGAGACGCTAAGCAGGTGTGTAGACCAGCTTTACGGGGAAGAAGGCGCTGCGGTGGAACATGTCACCGAGGTTGCAAGGGAGCTTCAAGCACTTGGCGGCATTGATGCCTCGTTGAGCCCTGTGGCAGAAAGGGTTCAGGAAGTTTCTTTTCAACTGGAAGACATTACCAACGATCTGCGCGGCTATCTTCAACAGATTGTGTTTGATAGCGACAGGCTGGAGACCGTGGAACTGCGGCTCGATCTGCTTCAGAAATTAGAGCGAAAGTATGGGGGCTCCCTTGAATCGGTCCTGGCCCACGGCAAGGAGGCTGAAGAGGAACTAAAACGTATATCGTTCTTGCCAGAACGAATCGCTGAGGTGGAGGAGCAGCTTGATCAGTTGTATAACAAACTCTGCAAGCTGTGCCGGGAGCTGTCCGACAAAAGACGAAAAGCTGCTCAACAACTGTCGGCGAAGGTTCAGCACGAGTTGGCCTCCCTGGGGATGCCGGGGACCCGGTTTGAGGTGAGGATCAAACCCGGCCCGGTTGATCAGAGTGCAGATCCTCATCTTTTGTTAGACAACAGGGTGATAGAGGCTACGGGTATAGACCGTGTTGATTTTCTAATTGCTCCCAATGTGGGTGAAGATTTGAGGCCACTTGCGCAGGTCGCGTCAGGCGGTGAGCTCTCCCGGATTATCCTCGCACTGAAGGCGATTCTGGCCACAAAGGAATCCGTGGAGACGCTAATCTTTGACGAGGTCGATGCAGGCATCGGCGGTGGAGTAGCCGAAGTAGTGGGGCAGAAGCTCCACTCCCTGGCCCGTTTTCATCAGGTCATCTGCATCACACACCTCCCCCAGATCGCTCAGTTTGGCAAGCAACATTTCAAGATTGCCAAAGGGATTCACAAAGGGCGTACCCGGACTACGATCACGCCGTTGTATAAAGAGGACCGTGTGAAAGAGATGGCGCGTATGCTGGGAGGCGTGAAGATCACGAAGAAGACCGTGGATCACGCCCGTGAAATGATGGCAAGACGAGATGATTGACGATTGACTGTCGAGAAGTGAACTAAAGTGCCTAAAGTGTCTAAAGTGAGCTAAAGTTGAGGACTCAAAGAAACTTTTTTAATATTTGTTTTGTTCTTTTAACTTTAGGCACTTTAGTTCACTTTAGTTCACTTTAGGCACTCCGTTATTAACCAATGAGGGAGGGAATTCCCATGTTAGTACAAGGCTGGATGATTAGCGACGTTATTACCGTAGATGAAGATACATCCATAATGAAGGCTTCTATCATCATGAAGGAAAAGAAAATCCGCTCTCTGCCCGTGCTGAACAAAGAAGGCAAACTGGCAGGTATTGTCAGCGACCGGGACTTGAGGGATGCTGCACCGTCCAAGGCAACGACCCTGGATGTGTATGAATTGAATTATCTCCTTTCTTCTATGAAGATCAAGGACATCATGACCAGGAATGTGGTCTTTGTCAGACCCGATGAGACTGTGGAATTCGCTGCGATCTTGATGCTTGAGAACAAGATCTCGTCACTTCCGGTCATCAGCAACAATGATAACCTGGTGGGGTGGATCACGCAGACCGACATTTTTAAGGTCCTGATCAATATTACAGGGGTTTACACCGGTGGTATTCAGTTTGCTTTCAGTCTTGAGGATCGTTCGGGTTCAATTGGAGAAACTGCTGATGTGATCCGCTCCTATGGTGGGCGGATTGTGAGCATCCTGTCAACCCGTGAGACTGCTGAAGAGGGGCGCCGGAATGTATACGTGCGCTGTAGAGCCCTGCCAGATGACAAGCTCAGGAATTTGGTCAAAGAACTGGAAGAGAAATTTATAGTGCTTTACACGTCCAAGGATTTACTGGAGGAGGTGGAAAACCGAAGAGTAAGGATTCCGTAAAGGCTGAAAGCCTTGTTTTTTCGATCAGTTTTTTTCGATTCAGCTAATAGCTACTGGCCACAAGTTACCAGTAGGCTGAAAGCCTCTTACATATCAGATTTGAAAAATTGGCCCGGTTCAGTGATAGAACCGGGCTTTTTCGTATATTCGGTGGGAACCGTTCCTTCCTTAAAAGATTCAAAGATGGTCTGTTTTGATTCGGGAATTGCCAGGAGTCCGGTCTCCGCATCTATCTTGGCAAAGACCACGCCGTCCGGCACCCGGAAGACCTCTACAGGCTTGTCCTTAAGAATGGCCTGCATAAACTCCAGCCAAATAGGACTGGCAGCCCTCGAACCCGTTTCGTCCAGGCCGAGTGGTTGCTCTTCATCAAAGCCTACCCAGGTCCCCGTGGCGTAGCGCGGCGTATATCCTACGAACCAGGCATCGTGCAGGTCGTTGGTCGTACCGGTCTTGCCCGCTACAGGCCGATCAAGGGCCTTGACACGCCAGCCGGTTCCGTGCTGAACCACCCCCTGGAGGAGATTGGTAATAATATACGCCGTGCTCTTATCAATGACTTTTTCGCTTTCAGGCTGATTCTCCTCCAAAACATTTCCATCTCGATCGAGTATCTTAGTGACAAAACATGGCCTTACCCGATATCCTCCATTGGTAAAAATGGCATACGCGCGCACCAGCTCAAGAAGTGAGATTCCTGATGAGCCAAGTGCCAGGGAGAGGTCTTGAGTTAGCCTCGATTCGATACCCAGTTTTCGGGCATAGTCGATTACACAACCTATGCCGACATCTTTCAGAATCTTGATAGTAACTACGTTTCGGGACAGGGCCAGTGCAGTCCGGAAAAGAGTGGGGCCGTGAAATTTTTCCTCATAGTTCCTGGGCTTCCAGGTGAAATCCTTTTCCGTATCTTCAAACACGATTGGGGCATCTATGATAATCGTTGCAGGAGTATAGCCCTTATCGAGGGCAGCGGCGTAAATAATCGGTTTAAACGCCGAGCCGGGCTGGCGTCTCGCTTGTATAGCCCGATTAAACTGGCTCACCTTGAAGTCTCGACCGCCGATCATAGCCTTCACGTAACCAGTTTCAGCTTCCATGCAAAGGAGCGCTCCCTGTACAGCCGGCCTCTGTTCCAGAGATAAATCCCACTGACCGGTGGGATCGTCATGACCCTTTACCCTTACAAGGATCACATCGCCTACCTTGAGAACATTACTGACCTTCTTCACCCTGACGTCATAGTAGGCAACCTCTGGGTCAGGTTTCCTTGCCCATCTCATGTCCTCGAGATACAGGTTTCCTTGTTCCCCTCCTATGCGCACCGTGGCCTTTCGCTCAGCATCATCCACTGCGATCACGACCCCCTGGATAATTCTTTCGTCTTCCAGTGGGTGTTTCTTAAGGTTTCTTTGGATTTCCTGGGAAAAGCGCTCAAACTGTTCCGGTTTTAAGCATTTAAGCGGGCCTCGATACCCCTGCCTTTTATCCAGCGCTCGTAGCCCATGATTTAGTGCGGCCCGGGCTGCCTTTTGCATCTCGATGTTGACAGGTGTGTGTATTGTAATCCCCTCCTTGTAGAGCATATCCCTGCCATATTTTTCCTCCACATACTTCCTCACGTATTCAGTGTAATAAGGGACTTCCTCAAGGTACCAGTTGCGTCTGGGTTTGATATCAAGGGGCGTATTGATGGCCTCGGTTGCCTGAACATTTGTAATGTGTCCTTCATTGATCATTCGATTCAAGACATAGATTTGGCGTTGCTTGGCCTTTTTGGGATGTAGAAACGGAGAATAACGAGTGGGCGCCTGGGGCAATCCAGCTATTATGGCGCATTCGGCTAGATTAAGATCGGCCGCTGATTTTCCAAAATAGTTCTGGGCGGCGGCCTCAACACCATAAGCGCCGTGTCCTAAGTATATCTGGTTGAGATAGAGAAACAGAATCTCGTCCTTTGTAAAGGCCTTATCTATACGATAGGCGAGGATCGCCTCTCGACCCTTACGGGCATAGCTTTTTTCAGGCGAGAGAAAGAAAGACCTGGCAACTTGCTGGGTTATCGTGCTTCCCCCCTGAATAATGGTGCCGGCTTTGATGTTTTTCAAAAATGCTCGGGCAATGCTTAAAAGGTCAATCCCTTCGTGTTTGAAAAAACGGGCATCTTCGGCCGCAACAAAGGCGCTTATGAGCGTTTTTGGTATCTTGGAAAGCGGAACGACAATCCTTCGTTCTTTGAAAAACTCGGCAATCTTGCGCTTGTCATCCGAATAAACGGTTGTAATAATAGGTGGACGGTAGTCCTTTAAGGAGGATATCCTGGGTAGATCTCTTGTGAAGTAGAAATAAGTCCCCCCCAGAAAAAGCCCACTTAGGAGGGACAAGACGATTACAGTCCCGTAAAGAAAATGGAGAAGCCTTCCTCTCCGTCCGGACCTTCTCTCCTTGACCTGAGATTGACTCTGAGAATGCACCATGGTTTCTTTGTAACAAAAAAGGATTTAACAAGCAACATCCATCGGGTTTATTGTGTCTGTTGTGTCTGTTGTGTCTATTGTGTTATTGTGTTAGTTGTGCTTTTTGTATTATGAGTTTGACTCAACAAACCCAATGAACCCAACAAACTCAAAAAACTCAAAAATGATTGCCCTAAATTTTGAAAAATGCGGCGGCTTGGTGCCAACGATTGTGCAGGATTTTGAAACCGGCGAGGTCTTGATGCTTGCTTTTATCAACGAGGAGGCCTGGCGAGAAACGCTAAAAACAGGGAGGGCCACATACTGGAGCCGGACGCGCCAGGAACTCTGGGTCAAGGGTGAGACGTCCGGCCACGTCCAGTGGGTGAGGGAGATCCGGATTGACTGCGACGACGATACCGTGCTGTTGAAAGTAGACCAGGTGGGCGAGGCTGCCTGTCATATGGGCTACCGGAGTTGTTTTTTTAAGAAGGTGGAGGGGGAGTCAGTTCGAGTCGTGGGCGAGAAGATTTTTGACCCCCAGGAGGTATACAAATAACATGGTAGAGAAACTTAAGCTCGGGATTCCTAAAGGGAGCCTGCAGAATGCCACAATTGCTCTGTTTAAGCGGTCCGGGTGGAGGATTGATATCAACGGACGTAGCTATTTTCCGGATATCAACGATGACACGATTGAGTGCGCCATCTGCCGTGCCCAGGAGATGTCGCGTTATGTGGAAAGCGGGACGCTGGATGCAGGTCTCACAGGACAGGACTGGATATTTGAAAACGAGTCCGATGTAAGGGTCGTCGAAAATTTGGTCTACTCGAAAGTAAGCCAGCGACCGGCCCGTTGGGTCCTGGCAGTCCCTTACGATTCTGATATCAAAAGATTGGAGGATCTGTCAGGGAAGAAGATCGCAACTGAATTGGTCGATTTTACAAGAAAATATTTTGCGGGACGGGGCATTGATGTCAAGGTGGAATTTTCCTGGGGAGCTACGGAGGCCAAAGTGGTGTCTGGTTTGGCCGATGCTATTGTGGAGGTGACTGAGACTGGCAGTACCATTAAAGCCCACGGCCTGCGCATCATCCATGAACTTCTGGAGACCAACACCCAGTTGATTGCCAATCATGCGGCATGGGAAAACCCGCAGAAACAAGAAAAGATAAAACAGGTGGCGCTTCTCCTGAAAGGCGCTCTCCTGGCTGAAAAGATGGTGGGACTCAAGATGAACGTGCCCCAGGCAAGGTTAAATGAGATTGTGACACTTCTTCCAAGTCTCAATGCGCCTACAGTATCACCGCTCTATCAGTCGGACTGGTTTGCTGTGGAGACAGTCGTGGCGTCCTCTGTGGTGCGGGATCTAATCCCTAAACTGCTCGACAACGGGGCTGAGGGGATTATCGAATATCCGTTGAACAAAGTAATATGATTTCCAGGCGTACGCAAGAAATCAAACCCTTCATTGTTATGGATGTCCTGGAAAAGGCCCACGGTATGGAACGAGCAGGCATCCATATTATCCATTTGGAGATAGGGGAGCCTGACTTTGATACCCCCGCCTGTATCAAGGATGCTGCCATTCGCGCCCTGAATGCTGGACACACCCATTATACCCACAGTCTTGGACTAATAGAGCTTCGCAAGGCAATCTGTCGGCACTATCACGAACGCTACGGTGTGCTTATTCAACCGGACCAGGTGATTGTGACTTCGGGCACCTCACCTGCCATGTTCATGCTCTTTTCAGCCCTTCTGGATCCAGGAGACAAGGTGATCATTTCAGATCCCCATTACCCATGCTATCCCAACTTTATCAGGTTCGTAGGTGGCGAGCCGGTCACGATTCCGGTTTTCGAAGATGACGGGTTCCAGTACCTGCCAGAAGCGATCCAGGAAAAAATGGATGACGGGACCAAGGCCATTTTTATCAACTCTCCATCCAATCCCACAGGAAACCTCCTTGGCCACGAACGTATGGAGGCCATTGCCCGGTTATCTCCATACATTATTTCTGACGAAATATACCATGGCCTGGTTTACGAGGGCGAAGAACATTCCATCCTGGAGTATACGGATAAGGCCTTTGTCCTCAACGGGTTTTCCAAGGTCTATGCCATGACCGGGTGGCGGTTGGGCTATCTCATTGCGCCAAGGCCTTTTATGCGGGCCATCCAGAAGGTTCAACAGAATTTCTTCATTTCAGCCAATGCCATGGTGCAATGGGCCGGTATTGCGGCCCTTGAAGAAGCCGCTGCAGACGTAGCAAAGATGAGGGCGATTTATGATGAGCGCCGCCGGTTTATGATCAAGCGCCTCAAGGATATGGGATTTGGCATCACCGTGGAGCCCACGGGTGCCTTTTACGTCCTGGCCAATGCCAAGAGGTTTTCAGAGGATTCCTACAAACTGGCTTTCGATATCCTTGACAATGCCCATGTGGGGGTAACCCCCGGAATCGATTTTGGGAGCAATGCCGAGGGCTATCTACGGTTTTCCTATGCAAATACCCTGGAAAACATTGCAGAGGCAATGGATCGTATCGAGCGATACCTTGTCAAGTTGAACGTTTGTTGAGTCCATTGAGTCCATTGGGTTCATTGAGTCCATTGGGTTCATTGGGTCCATTGGGTCCATTGGGTTCATTGGGTCTATTGAGTTGACACAACAGACCCAACAGACACGATAGACACAAAGAACGCGAGCGTAGCGACCACACACAATGAACACAATGAACGTTAAATCTGCTGAATTTGTCACCAGCGCTTTGAACCCATCCCAGTACCCTCCATCCGGCAGTCCTGAAATCGCGTTTGGCGGGCGCTCCAACGTAGGGAAATCTTCCTTGATGAATACCTTGTTAGGTCGCAAGAACCTGGTAAAGACCAGCTCTACCCCAGGGCGTACCCAGACCATTAATTTCTTTCTCGTCAACGATCGTTTTTATTTTGTGGATTTGCCTGGATATGGCTATGCTAAGGTTCGCATGACAGTGCGTAAGAGCTGGGGGCCGATGGTGGAAAAATACTTGAAGGCCAGTCAGGGGCTTTGCGCGGTTGTGGTGATCTTAGACATTCGAAGGTCTCCAAACCAAGGGGATCATGATTTGCTTGCCTGGCTGGCGCACTACAAGATTCCGGCCCTTGTGGTCCTGACAAAGGCAGACAAGCTCAAAAAACATAAGCAGGATAAACAGCGAAACGCGATTGCCCGGGAGCTTTCCACAGATCCTTTCTCCCTTATACTCTTTTCTGCAGCAACGGGCCTGGGTAAGCGCGAACTGTGGGCCGCCATTGAGGCATTGTTGTAAGATTTCGGATTTCGGATTTCGGACACGAAGTGAAGCCTGCGCTAATGCAGAATTAAAATCCAAGAAACCAATTGAATTTCTGTAACCGTTCTCGGGGTGTCGGAGCTTGTGATGAACCTGCTTTTGGCAGAACAACTTGAATACCCTTAAGTCAATGAGCACAATGAGCATGTCCCGGCAATCCGCAATCCGCAATCCGCAATCCGCAATCCAAATTGACGGTAGCCACGGTGAAGGGGGCGGGCAGATATTGAGAACCGCCCTGGCCCTGGCAGCTTTACTCCAGCGGCCTGTGGAGATATACAATGTCCGCAGCGGCAGGAAGAAACCGGGATTGCGGCCTCAACACCTCACGGCAGTAAAGGCGATGGCCTTGATAACTGCAGGGAAAGTGGAGGGTGCGGAACCGGGCTCTATGCGCCTGTGCTTCGAGCCTCGGCAGATCGTGCCGGGGTCCTATTCCCTTGATGTAGGAACAGCAGGTTCAACGAGCTTAGTGCTCCAGACCATGATTCCTGGTCTGCTATTTGCCAAAGGTGCATCCCGGATTGTCATTACTGGGGGCACCCATGTGCCCTGGAGCCCCTGCTTTCATTACTTGAAGGAGGTATTTGTACTTTCACTCCAGCAAATGGGGGGAGCACTACGGCTGGAGATCGAGCGTTGGGGCTGGTATCCCAAGGGTGGTGGAAAGGTCATTGCATCCACATCGCCAGTGTCAGAACTCAATGGTGTTGACCTCAGCTATCAGGGTAACCTGCAAGATATGTATGTGCTCTCGGCTGTGTCGAATCTTCCCATGAGTATTGCGGAGAGGCAGCGAGATCACGTTCTCAAGCGTTTCAAAGAACACGGCTTCACCCCCATCGAAACCCTCCCCCGGAAACAATTCCGAATCGAGATTTTAGAAGGTCCTTCACCAGGTACTGGCACTGTGGTCTTTGTAAGGGCGAGGTTTGAGAATGGGGTGGCCGCGTTTACGTCTTTGGGCAAAAGAGGCAAGCCGGCTGAAAAGGTTGCTGACGATGCCTGCTCAGATTTTTTTAGATTCATGGCGTCCAGGGCGGTTGTTGACGATCATTTAGCCGACCAGTTGGTCCTTTACATGGCCCTGGCAAAGGGGCGGTCTTCTTTGATTGCAGGCACGATAACAAAACACTTGCTGACCAACATATGGGTAATTGAACAGTTTCTGCCGGTAAGGTTTGAGGTGGATGGAGAAACGGGAAGGGTGAGTGTGGAAGGGCTGGGCTTCAAAAAAAATTGACAGGCCATTCCAAAATTGTTAAATAAAAAAGCAGGCTGAAAAATATGTGATCGGGGCCGTTAGCTCAACCAGGCAGAGCAGCTGACTCTTAATCAGGAGGTTACAGGTTCGATTCCTGTACGGCCCACCAATAAAATCATGGGGTTAGTCATTTTGGCTGGCCCTTTTTTTGGCTGGTTCGAGATAGGCTACTGAAGGAAGCACCGTTTTTCATGTTTAAGAATTCTGAAGGCGAAATAAAGGCTCTCAGCCGATTGTCAACGCTGGTCAACTCTTCTCTGGACCTCATAGAGGTTTTGAATAATGCCATGAAATATGTGGAGGAATTGATGGATGCTGAGGCCAGCTCGATTTTCGAGGTAGATCATGAGAGAGAGGAAATCGTCTTTCGATTAGCCCGAGGGAAGAAGGGAGATAAGGCGCGAGAGGTCCGCCTGTCAATCGGTGAGGGCATTGCCGGCTGCGTAGCCCGGGAGGGGAAACCTTTGCTGGTAAGCGATGTCTATGGAGACAAACGCTTCAGCTCCCGGGTGGATCAACACACCGGCTTCACAACGCGCTCCATTATCTGCGTACCCATCAAGCACAAGGGGCGCCTGATCGGGGTGCTGCAAGTCTTGAATAAACGGAGAGGGCCTTTTGATCACGAGGATCTGGACCTCCTTACCGTGGTGAGCAACCAGATCGGTATTGCCATGGAGAACGCCCGCCTATACGAGCGTCTGCGGGAAAAATTTGCCCTTACAGCGGAGGAGCTCAAGAGAACGCAGCAAAAGGTTATTCAAAGTGAACGACTGGTGGCCCTGGCGCGGCTTTCCGAGGGCGTGGCCCACGAGGTGCGCAATCCGGTCATGTCCATCGGAGGCTTTGCAACACGAATCAAGCAAAAGCTCCCCCCCGGGGACCCTGCCTATAAGTATGCCGAGATTATCCTCAAAGAGGTCACACGCCTGGAGAAGATGGTCAGCGACGTGGAGGACTACGCCAACATGGGGGAGCCTGAGTTCCGCGATGTGAATCCTGAAAAGCTAATAAGACACGCCCTGGAGCAATGGCGCCAGAGCCTGGCACCTCCCGATACTCAAGTGCATCTTTACCTCCCAGCCGAGGGGATCGCCTTTCCCGGGGATGAGAGGCTTCTCTCCATGATGCTTAAGAACCTGTTTCAGAACGCTGGAGAAGCTATGACCAACGGAGGTGACCTCTCCATTTCCGCCTACCCTCAGGGACGACAGATAATCATCAAAGTGGCGGATACAGGAAGCGGAATCACTCCCGAGCACGTCTCACGAGTATTTGATCCCTTTTTTACCTCCAAGACCCGCGGTTCCGGATTGGGTTTAACCACCGTTCACCGCATCGTAAGCGAACACAATGGCGAGATCACCGTGAAATCCACCCAGGGAGAGGGTACCGAGTTCCAGATCCGGCTACCCCTTTATCTGGACGATATACAGCTTAGCGAACAGGCCCGTTCTGGCGGCTATAGTTTTTAAGATAAAGTTTTGGGGGTATGGCACTCTCTTGCCTTTGCGTTCTTTCTTGCAATCAACCACTGGCACAAGGCGCAAGGCTCAGGGCACAAGGTGTTCTACCTTAAGCCTTTAGCCCTGAGCCTTGCGCCTTGGTGTATATCACCTAGGGATAGGCCCCCTTAGCTCTTGGAGTAACCAGGAACATTCCAGGTAGTACAGGTTCCAGAAGCGCATTCTCTCGTTTCAACAGAGGGGCGTCGAGATTCTCCCCGGCTAAAGCCTGCCGTATAGGTGGTGGTGCTCAATACACGCTCAAAGTCCCCGGAGCCACAGTGGGGACACCTCATCTCCATCTCTTCGTCAGTACTCAACATGAGCATCTCAAAGACTTCATTGCATTTCAGACAGCGAAATTCAAATATAGGCATGGCGGGCGTCCTTTCATTTGCTTCAAGGTTCAAGGTTCACGGTTCATGGTTCACGGTTCATGGTTCACGGTTCACGGTTCAAAGGTTATAATCTATTGACATCCCTTATCAGAAGTCATGGCTTTGCTCTCTGACCTCTGATCTCTGACCTCTGATCTCTGACAGGGCTCTTCAACCGGGAACCGTGAACGTTGTCTGAGAGCCTCTTCATATTCCCTTAGAATCAGCTTACGAGGGAAGTCAGGACTCGCTAAGTAGCTAAGACTTGCGCCCAAAAAGCGTTCCTTTAATGATTTGAAAACTTCGTCTTTTTTAGTTTCAGCAATAAAGTTTCTCTCCTTCTCATGGTGGTAAGTAACCTGACGGCCCAGGGTGCTTTTTATCTCATCAAAGCTAAGACCTTCAGCCACTTCGTTTTCAAAGTATTTCGGCCTGACCTCAACATGTATGAGGACAACAAACGAGACCAGCCAATGGTCTCCGGCTACCGGTCTTGATCGGTCATAAAGTTCGAGGGTCAGGCCATTGTCCAGCTTTATTTTGTCAATCAGTTTTTCTTCCATTGTCTGTCATTGGTCATTGGAGCTTCGCTCCGCATGGCGCATGGCGCATAGAGCATAGGGTTTCTTTGCTCTATGCTCTCTGCCCTTTGCTCTCTGCGCTTTCAATCCGCTATCCGCATTTCGACACGAAGTGAAGATCGCGCTAAATCGAAGGACCCGCAACTCTCCTATAACTCAAAAAGGCTCAGTTGTGGATCATTTTTCTTGACTGCTTGTCTTGGTAAAAAAGGTTTCCTGTGTTCTTTTAGATTTTCTTCAACGGCCTCAAGAAAAGGCGAGGGATGCTGCAAAGTTCTCTGCCCAAACAATAGCCTCCTTTTGGCATGGGTCAGATAGATCTTTTCCTGCGCACGGGTTAAGGCCACATAAAACAGCCTTCTTTCTTCGAGGAGATCTCCCTGTTCACCGCGTTTTCTCCTGTAAGGGATCAGCCCGTCTTCACAACCGGCGATGAAAACCACGGGAAACTCAAGCCCTTTGGCGGCGTGCATGGTCATCAGGGAAACCTTTTCTGCAACAGGATCATAGCGGTCCTGTGCCCTCTCAAGGGCCAGGTGGGCCAGGAAATCCACGCCCCGATCCTCAAAGGATCTGGACAGATCCAAAAAGGCTGTCAGGTCCTCATTAAAGGTTTTGTTACCGCACATGGCATCCATGATACCGAATTGATCCAGAATACGGTGAATTTGCTCATACACGCTCATGCCATTGAGAAGACTTTTCAGTTGATTCAAATCCTTTAAAAAGATCCTGAGTTTTCTCCTCAGGTGTGGTTTGAGGCCGGAGATCCGGTCTGAGTGTCCGAGAGCCGTCATAAGTGGACACCCTTTTGTCTTAGACCATTGCTTTAACGCATGAATAGTACCATGGCCGATCCCCCGTGAAGGGAAGTTCAGAATCCGTTCTACATCAAGATCCCACGCAAGGGACCAGCCCGTCTTCAGGTAGGCAATAAGCTCCATGATTCCCTTACAGTTTTGAAGCTTTTCCTTCCCAAGCATCTGAAAGGGGATACCAGACCGTGCAAATGCCTCCTCCAGGGCCTTTCCCTGTTCCTTGATCCGGTAAAGCACAGCAAAATCCGAAAAACTGCGTTCCTTTTTGTGGCTAAACCCGTCAATCCGCCCGCTGTCCACGGAAAAGTGGCTGATCCCGCCAACCTCCTGCTCAATGATCTTGACTATGCACTCGGCCTCTGCCCTTTCCGTGGGAAGCTCGTTTACCGTCAGGGTCCTGGCGCCGTGAATGCCCGACCAGATAGTTTTTTGTGGGCTCTTTGTGTCGTCAACACCGATGAGCTGCCCGGATGCCCGCAGAATTGTTTCTGTGGAGCGGTAGTTCTGCTCCAGGTGAATTCTTTTCGCGTAGGGATAATCTTCGCAAAACCGATGAAAATATCTAACGTCTGCACCCCTGAATCCGTATATGGCCTGGTCTGGGTCACCGATGACACAGATGTCATGGCCTTGCGGGGAAAGGAGGCGGATAAGCCGGTACTGGGCATAATTGATGTCCTGATATTCGTCCACGGATATAAAACGAAATTTTTCCCGGTATTTTTCCAGGATTGCCTGGTTGGTCTCAAAAAGCTTGACTGTTTTGAAAATCAGGTCATCAAAGTCAAGAAGACGGTTCTGATCAAGGATTTCCTGATATGCCTTATAAATGGAGGCAAACCGATCCAACAAGGGGGGCGGGACATGCTCGGACAGATCGTCCTCCGGCAAGAGCAAGAGCTGTTTCACCCTGCAAATGAGGTCTGAAATTTCATCCGGGTCAAATCTTGATACAATAAGGTCATCATACGCGCCGGGGATGGCTCCCTTCACAAACCGGATGCGGTCGGCTTCATTTAATATGGATACCGTTTGTTTTGTTCTAAGCGCACCGGCCTCAAGGCGGAGGATATCAAGACACAGGGCATGAAATGTCTTGATAGTGATCCTCTTCACCGCGTCCCAATCCCCAAGGGTCTTCCCAAACCGCTCGGCCATCTCCTGGGCGGCCTTGTTTGTAAAGGTGACAGCAAGTATCTGTTCAGGCCGGGCAACCTTTTTTATAAGCAAATGAGCAATGCGATGCGCAAGCGTGAAGGTTTTGCCGGTCCCGGGGCCTGCAACAATCAAGAGCGGTCCCCCAATGTGTTGCACTGCCTCCTGCTGGGCCTGGTTCAGGTTGGCGGGCAGAGCAAAATCCCCCCCCAGCCCCCCTTTGAAAAAGGGGGGAGCTTTTGAGAGTCCTCCTTTGGAAAAGTGTGCAGCTTTTGAAAGTTCCCTTTTAGGAAAGCGGCTTGGCCGCGGGCGGATTGAAAGTCCCCCTTTTCTAAAGGGGGATTTAGGGGGATTTTTTTCAAACGAAGCCCTTGACTCAACAGTATTGGGGTACGCCTGGGTGGGCAAACCGTTAAACAGACTCTTTTGCCCGAGGAGTTGGCTACGTTCCTGCTCTTCAAAAAGTGAGATGGTGCCAAACTCCCCGTCATATCCCGGGGCAATATGGACCTGGTTTTTTCGCATCCTGCTGATCGCCTCGGCGAGCAGGGGTGGTCCGTGGCGGTCAAGGGCATCCAGGGGTGCCTTTCTGAGGATTTCAAATTCCGGGCCGAGCCTCTCAAGAAGTGCGCCGTACGCCTCGGTCACCTTCTTGCTCTTTGGCCCGACCTGAAAGACCTGTGATAATATATCGGTCAGGGGAAGAAGATTTGTATATGGATGAGCCCCTTTTGGCTTTGTGCCAGCTTTGCGGTCGGCCAGTTCTTGTACCCGGTACATGACCCCAATGGTGAGCGGCCTGCCACAAACCGGGCACAGTCCCTTGTAACGCTTTGTTTCCGCAGGCGAAAGCCTGACACCACATTTGCGGTGGCCGTCAAAATGATATTTCCCCTCCTCGGCAAAGTATTCAAGGGTTCCCAGAAAACGATCTGGGTCACCGGTTTTCAGTGCATCTTTTATCGCAAAATACGAAAGGTCTGTATCAAAAAGGTTTGCCTCCCTTCCTAAATTCGCCGGAGAATGGGCATCCGAATTTGAGACCAGGGTGAGGCCATCTAATGACGAGACCCGCCAGTTCATGGCAGGGTCAGAGGAAAGGCCTGTCTCTACGGCAAAGATATGGGGGGTGAAATCTTCGAAACATTCTTCAAGGGAGTCGAAGCCTGATTTAGAGCCAAGTACGGAGAACCAGGGAGTCCAGATGTGGGCCGGAATAAGGGTCGCATCTTCTGAGGTTTCAAGGACAATTTGAAGGAGTGTCTTGCAATCGAGCCCGAGGATCGGTCTCCCATCAGAGGCGATGTTGCCTATCCGGCCAAGCCTGTGGTTGATTTTCTCAGCCACCTCAAGTGTGGGTGCCAGGATCACATTGTGGACTTTGCGGGTCTTCCCATCCTTTTTGTAGATGCTGCTAATCTCGACGCTGAGCATGAAGCGGACAGGGCCCGTGCAGGAGGGTGGAACCAGGTGGGCTGTTTCCGATGCAAACGCTGGCTTGAGTTTGAAAAGGGAGTCTTCGGCCGGTTCCAGCTTCTGTGACAGCTCTGAAAACCACTGGGGGTGGGTAAAATCACCTGTGCCAAGAACCGTAATTCCTTTCAACTGGGCCCACAGATTCAGGTGTTCCAGATTAAGGTTCCTGGCGGTTGCCCGTGAAAGATAGGAATGGATGTGAAGATCAGCAATGAATTCCAATTAGAATTTTACCTTTACTCTCAGGCCTCGCAGATGCGCAGGATTGCATGTTCCAGCACTATCTTGGCATCCTGGCCGGAACGCTTCAGTCGAATGTCAGTATCAAACAGGACCTCCAGTGCCCTGATGAGCCCTTCAAGGGTATAGTTGTCTGATTGCTTGAGGGTCATATAAATGGAATAGGGGTGTGCATTGCTGGTCAGGAAGTCTGGTTCGCGCTTTTTAATCTCCGGCATGATCATTTTCTGGAAAGCCTGATAGCTTAGATCCTGCCTCCAGGTCTTACGACACCTGTTGCGGATGAAATCTTTGGCTAACATCAGCTTTCGTATCTGATTGGCCGCAGATGAAAGCGCCTGAAGCGGATGGAAGTTGTTCTTCAATACGCTGTCTAAAAAGAACAAAGCCCCGCGTGTGTCCTTTTGAACGATCGCATTGGTCATCTCGTAGATAGGGTCCTGCCTGGTTCTCTTTGAGACTGTTTCAACGTCAGAAGGTAAAATCTCTTTCCGGTCCCCGACAAAGGAGATCAACTTTTCCACTTCATTGCTGAAACTGCGCATGTCAGGACCGATCTTCTCATACAGTGCCTCGAACCCGCCAGGTGCCATGGTTTTTCCGAACTTTCTCAAGGTCTCTTTCATTTGACCTTTCAATGCCTCTTGCCGCTGGCGCTTGTCTGCTGTCCTTTCACCTTTTGCCACAGAGCAGTCAACGACCGCCCCTATCTTACTGATCGTTTTATACAGCTTCCGGCGCTTGTCCACAAGATCGGTGGTAAGGACCAAATGGTTTGTCTCCGGATACCCTGTGAGAATGGCATCGTTCAACACGTCAGCATCATCCTGATGGGCCGGCACTGTCATGTTTTCCTGCACGCAATAGGCGACGACCTGATCCAACCATGCCTCGGCAGCATCTTTAGTTAAGCTCTCTGTCAGCTTCTTGTCCGAGGCTCGTGTCCAGCCTCCATCCTTAACATCATCGAGTGACATGCCAGCCACACTTAGCATGTGGAGGAGATAGCGAGCAGATTCTTTGAGGTCTTGTCTTTCAAATGCCTCTTTTGATTTATGGAGGAGATCATCAGCAGCTACGGCAGAGTAGAATATTCTTGTACCATGAACCGCAATCACCTTGGCGGATGGAATCATCGGAAATGTATTCAGGCGTTCAATGATCTCGTAGACGTTTTCGCTCTCACCATCGATTGGTTCATAGTTGAGGTTTTGATGATGTGGCGGAACGAGGGCATTCAGGAGAGACTTGAAGGCTGATTTATGTAGGAATTCATCCCCGTATAAAAGATAAACCGGACAGATCCTACCCCCTTTGATCTCGGCCAAGAGGTTGGCCAAGTCCTTATAACTAATCTCTTTTGTCATTTGTCAGATGCCGGATGCCAGATCCCTGATCCCGGATGCCGGATGCCAGATGCCGGATGCCTGATATCTTGGACTGGCATCCTGCATCAGGCATCCGGGATCCGGTCATTCTTCACTTCCGCCGCCTCAAAATGATCATCATGGTTATGGCAATCACTGCCGTGATCAGCCCAATCAGTTGAGAAGTAGAAAGCATGCTCTCAAGAAACATGCCGCGGTCATCCCCGCGAAAGTGCTCTATGATGGAACGCGTGACACCATACAGGAGGACAAAGCTCCAAAATATTTGACCCTCAAACCCTTTGATGCGCCTGAGCCCCACGAGCGCCAAAAAAATCAAAAGGCCATTCAGGGATGAATAAAGCTGTGTGGGATGAACGGACACCCCCTTGGGCGCTAAAGACTCAGGATGTGTGAAGATCACTGCCCACGGCAGGTCGCAGGTTTTACCATATCAGCATCCGGCAAAAAAACAACCAATCCGGCCCACAAACAGTCCAAATGCTATGGAAGGGGCCATGATGTCGGCAGTTCTCAAAAGTGGCAACCCTTTTCTCTTCATATACCACAGCGCTGTTACCAGGGCACCAATGAAGCCGCCATAGAATACCAGTCCCCCGTGCCATATACGGACAATCTCGAAAAGATCATGCCTGAAGGTAGCCCAATTGATCAGGACATACAATATCCGGGAGCCGACAATGGCCGCAACCAGCACATAGAAACACAGGTCCAATATCTTATTAGCATCTTCGCCCTCCCTTCGCGCCTCCCGAAGGGCCAGGGCTATGGCTGACAGGAAGGCCATGGCTATAAAAACGCCATAAGTGTGAAGGGTAAAGGGACCTATGCGGAATAAGACAGGATACATAATTCATACTTTCTTGAACACGAAGTAAAAACAGAATATCCCAACGCTTACGGAGATGGCGCTGTCGGCCACGTTGAAAGCGGGCCAGTGTAACGTCCCGATATGAAAATCGAGAAAATCGACAACCTCTCCGAAACGAAGGCGGTCGACGAGATTGCCCAGGGCCCCTCCGAAGGTCATGGCAAGACAAGCATCCAGCCATGGTTTTCCGGGAGGAATTCTCGCATAAAGAAAAAAAATGACTCCCAGGACCACGAAGGAAATCCCAAGAAATAATCCCGTTCGTAAGCGGGATGCCTCCCCTGCGAGAAGTCCAAATGCGCCACCTGTATTTCGAATATGGGTCAGATTAAAAAATCCCGGAATGACCTCCAAATTTTCGCAAACCGAAAACCTTTGCATGACAAGCCCCTTGGTTACCTGATCGACCAGGAGTATGCCGGCGGCAATGAGCAGGAAAGTCATATATTTGCTGTAGTTCGTCACCATAGAGCACGACTGACGATTGATGATTGATGATTGATGATTGAAAACTCTATTCAACCCGAATTTCGCAAGTGTTATCTGAAAATCGGTACCAGGCGTGTCATTGCGAGCGATAGCGAAGCAATCTCCAGGTGACGAGATTGCCACGTCGCTCCGCTCCTCGCAATGACATTCCAGGATGCTTGCGAAATTTGGGTTCAATCAACAATCAACAATATTGCGTAGCACTTCCACGCATTTGGCACAAATGGTCTTGTGTATGGCGTCCGTGCCAACTGAAGGATCACGAATCCAGCAGCGCTCGCATTTTGGGCCAGGTGCCGGATCGATGCGAATAGCAAGACCTGGAATTTTGCTGCTCTCATAGGCGTCGGGAAGCCCTTCTTCGGCCAAAATGTTTACCCTGGAAACGATGAAGACCGCCCGCAATTCTTCGGTATTCGGCTTCACCAGCATGCTGAATTCCTCTGGTATGGCTAAAGTTACTGCTGCATCCAAAGCGTGACCAATGATTTTCTGACCTCTGGCCTCTTCAAGGGCCTTACTCACCTCTCCTCTGAGGAGAAGGATAGATTCCCACCTTCCGGCCAATTCATCATCCAAAAAATTCTCGTTTACTTCTGGCAATTGAGTCAGATGCACACTGGCTGGCCTGCCACGGGTGCGGGACATATGCGTCCATACCTCTTCAGCCGTAAAGATCAGGATGGGAGCCATAACGCGTACCAACGTGTCCAGTATGGCGTTAAGCGCCGTCTGAGCTGAGCGCCTATCATGTGACCTTGCAGGGAAGGTATAGAGCCTGTCCTTGAGAACATCTAAGTAAAAAGCGCCTAAGTCCACGGTACAATAATTATACAAGTCGTGATAAACCGCATGAAATTCAAAGGCATCATAGGCGGCTCTTGCTTTCCTGACCAACCCCTGAAGATGGTGAAGGGCAAAGCGATCGATTTCCAGCATGTCTCCGTAGGGTATGGCATCTGCTTCAGAATCAAAATCACCCAGGTTTCCAACGATGAAGCGGCTGGTATTCCGAATCCTGCGGTAGGCGTCCGTGAGCTGTCCGAGGATCCTTTCCGAAATTCGTATATCCTCCCGGTAGTCTGAAGCCGCAACCCACAATCGTAGGATCTCACCACCGTATCGGTTGATGACTTCGCCTGGCGCAATCACATTCCCCTTGGATTTGGACATCTTTTCGCCCTTGCCATCCACGACGAAACCATGGGTCAGCACACTTTTGTAAGGGGCCTTGCCACGGGTGCCCGCTGCGGTGAGAAGAGCGCTGTGGAACCATCCCCGGTGCTGATCGCTCCCTTCTAAGTACATGTCAGCAGGCCAGCGCAGATAATCCCTCTGTTCAAGCACGGCGGTGTGGCTCACGCCAGAATCGAACCATACGTCTAAGATATCCTTTTCCCTTTCAAATGTGTTGCCCTTGCAGTCAGGACACGTGGTTCCTTCTGGCAGAAGCACAGTATTGTCGGATTCAAACCAGATGTCAGCGCCGTGGCGTTCAAAAAGGTTGGCCACATGATCGACGATTTCGCGGGTGATGAGACATCTGCCACATCGTGTACAGTAAAAGGCCACGATAGGCACACCCCATGACCGCTGGCGCGAGATACACCAGTCCGGACGATTTTCAATCATTCCGTAAATGCGGTCATGGCCCCAGGCCGGAATCCAGGTAACCTCGTCAATACACCTCAGGGCCTTTTGTCTCAGCCCCGCCTTTTCCATAGAGATAAACCACTGTTCGGTGGCCCGAAAGATCACCGGCTCCTTACACCGCCAGCAGTGCGGATAGGTGTGTTCTATTGTCCCTTTGCCAATGAGGGTCCCGAGTTCTGCAAGTTTGGCAATAACCGCGGTGTTGGCGTCAAAAACAAACATGCGTGCAAAGAAATCCACATCGGTAAACCGGCCATTGTCGTCCACTGGTGAGTAGATCTCGAGATTATAATCCAAACCTACTTCGTAGTCCTCGCGGCCATGGCCCGGAGCGGTGTGGACACATCCCGTTCCCGCGTCCAGAGTCACGTGGCGGGCCAGGATGATCAGCGACTCCCGGTCGTAAATGGGGTGACGGCACTTTCTCCCCTCCAGCGTCTTTGGGTCGAGGGGCCCCAATACCTTGTAATCGGCAATCCCAAGGGCCTCCATACACCTTTCCAGAAGACTACTCGCCAGCACATAGACCTGATCGGCTCCCACGTCCACCGCCGTATACTGGAAATCGGGATGAAGAGCCACGGCTAAGTTGGCCGGAATGGTCCACGGAGTCGTTGTCCAGATGACCAGAAAGACTTTTCTTCCTGTCAGGAAAGAATAAGTGTCGCCGATGTCAGAAAGGAAAGGAAACTTTACATAGATGGAGGGCGACGTGCGCACCTCGTATTCTACTTCTGCTTCTGCAAGGGCAGTTTTGCACGTGCTGCACCAGTAGATAGGTTTTTTGCTCTTATATATGCTTCCATCAAGGGCAAATTTGCCAAACTCTCTTACAATCGTAGCCACGTAATCCTTCTTCATGGTGAGATAAGGATTGTCCCACTCACCCATCACACCAAGTCTTCTGAACTCTTCTTTCTGGACTTCAATGTATTTCTCAGCGTAGGCCCGGCAGTGCCTTCGGACCTCAATCTGGCTCATTACCTTTTTCCTGTCACCAAGCTCCTGGTCAACCTGGTGTTCTATGGGAAGACCATGACAATCCCAACCCGGCACGTACGGCGCGTCAAATCCGTTCATCTGACGGGATCGGATTACCATATCTTTCAAAATCTTATTAAGGGCTGTGCCAATATGGATGTTTCCGTTGGCATAAGGCGGCCCATCATGGAGGATGAACCGAGGGTTACCCTTAGACGATTCCCTGATCTGATCATAGAGTCCTATGGTATTCCATTTCTTGAGAACCTCCGGTTCGCGCTGTGACAGGTTGGCCTTCATGGGGAAGGCGGTCTTAGGAAGATTTAAGGTCTGTTTATAGTCCATAGGATTCTCCACAGTCCAAAGAGGTTGACGATGCAAATATCATAACGTCTCTTGTTGTTCAAGGGTGTTGTGTTCATTGTGTTTGTTGCGTTCATTGGGTTCGTTGGGTCTATTGAGTTTATTGGGTTAACACAACAGACACAACAGACACAACAAACTCAACAAACTCAAGAAACTATGACATTGGGCACAAAAAAGCCCCCATGCATTTGCATGAGAGCCTTTTTTGCAAGCTGTATGCTTAAGGAGCGTGCCTTAGTACATACCACCGCCCATACCGCCGCCGCCCGGAGGCATGGCAGGCATCTCCTTCTTCTCTTCAGGCTTTTCGGCCACCATGACCTCGGTAGTCACCATCAGCCCGGCCACACTGGCTGCATTCTGAATCGCATAACGAACGACCTTTGTAGGATCCATCACCCCGGCCTCCATGAGGTCTTCGTATTTTTCCGTTTCAGCGTTGAAGCCAATCGCGCCCTTTTCGTTCTTGACTTTATCCACTACTACGGAGCCTTCCTGGCCTGCGTTTTGAACAATCTGACGCAACGGTTCTTCAAGGGCGCGCTGTACAACCCTGGCGCCGATTTTCTGGGCTGCCTTGATTTTTATCTTATCGAGTGCCGGAATACACCGAACAAGGGCCACACCGCCACCGGCTACAATCCCTTCCTCCACTGCAGCGCGGGTAGCGTTCAGGGCATCCTCGACACGGGCCTTCTTTTCCTTCATTTCAGGCTCGGTTGCCGCACCAACGTTAATCACAGCCACGCCGCCAATCAGCTTGGCCAGACGCTCCTGCAGCTTTTCCCGGTCATAGTCGGATGTCGTCTCATCGATCTGGGCCCTGATCTGGCGCACACGGCCTTCCAGAGCAGAGCGTGACCCGGCACCGTCCACAATGGTGGTATTATCCTTATCAATTGTCATCCGCTTGGCTCCTCCGAGATCAGAAAGCGCGATGTTCTCCAGCTTGATACCCAGGTCTTCGGAAATCACCTGCCCACCGGTTAAAATAGCGATATCTTCCAGCATGGCCTTTCTCCGATCGCCAAAACCGGGAGCCTTGATGGCCGCACATTGCAGTGTTCCGCGTAGTTTGTTGACCACCAGCGTGGCTAAGGCTTCTCCTTCCACATCCTCAGCAATTATCACAAAAGGTTTTCCCATCTTGGCAACCTGCTCAAGTATGGGAAGCAGATCCTTCATTACAGTGATCTTCTTTTCATGAATTAAGATGTAGGGACCCTCCAGCGATGCATTCATCTTCTCGGGATCCGTTACAAAATATGGGGAGAGATAGCCACGGTCAAACTGCATACCCTCTACCACTTCCAGGGTAGTCTCCATGGCCTTTGCCTCTTCCACCGTGATGACACCCTCTTTGCCGACTTTGTTCATGGCCTCTGCAATGATGTTTCCAATGGTTTCATCGTTGTTGGCCGAAATGGTGCCCACCTGGGCGATTTCTCGTTGGTCCTTAGTCGGTTTGCTCATCTTTGCCAATTCTGAAACGACTACATCCACTGCCTTATCAATACCTCGCTTGATGTCCATGGGATTGTTCCCTGCGGCTACCAGCTTCTGACCCTCGCTGTATATTGACTGGGCAAGTATCGTAGCAGTGGTGGTGCCATCGCCTGCCACATCACTGGTCTTGCTGGCGACCTCCTTGACCATCTGTGCGCCCATGTTCTCAAACTTGTCTCCCAGTTCGATCTCCTTGGCCACGGTAACCCCATCTTTGGTCACAGTGGGAGCACCCCATGATTTCTCCAGAATTGCGTTTCTACCACGAGGGCCCAGGGTAATCTTGACCGCATCTGACAAGATGTTAATTCCTTTCAGAATAGCCTCCCTGGCCCTCATATCATACCTTATTTCTTTTGCAGCCATATTGATCCATCCTCCTTAAGATTTTTTGTCACGCTTGATCGATGTCTGGTATAGTCCTGTCTTCTTACTTTTCAATAACTCCCAGCACATCATCTTCCCGCATGATAAGGTACTCCTTACCCTCGATCTTTATGTCGGTACCCGCATATTTACCAAAGAGTATCCGGTCATCTTTTTTCACGTCAAGAGGTAACTGGGTGCCATTTTCCAAGACCTTCCCCTTGCCAACTGCAATAACTAAACCTTCAGAGGGTTTTTCTTTGGCTGTGTCGGGTATGATAATGCCCCCCTTGCTCGTTTCTTCCTCTTCAAGACGTTTCACGAGAATTCGGTCCTGTAATGGTCTAATCTTCATAGTGCTCAGTCTCCTTCTTCCTAAGAATTTTTCATGTGCCAATTACTGATCCGCCTCAGGCGGTCCCTGTTGGCTCTCCAACCACAAGAGCCTCATTGTCACCCCCTTTCATCACACTTATACATATAGTATCTCCGAAATCCTATCCGCCTTCGGCGATAAATCATAAGCCGTCAGATGATGGAGTAGAAGATTTAGCCTTTGTATCTGTTTTTTTGTCCTTTTTTTTCGGCGACGAACTTCCGGACGACGAAGCTCCGGACTTATTAGCATAGTCGGTCGCATACCAGCCCGTTCCTTTGAGGTGAAAGGTGCATTGAGAAATGAGTTTGTGCAGTCTCCCGGAACAGTAGTCACAGGTCTCCAGAGGTTTATCCGAGAATTTCTGCCAGGTTTCTTGAATCCTGCCGCATTTTGTGCACTCATATTCGTAAATGGGCATCTTAGCATCCCCCTCTATCGAAACTTTTCATAAAATAATAAATCAGACCCATTTGTCAAGGAGCAAAATTGCCACAAACTAAAATTGTTTCATCACTCCATATCCTTGAGATCTTCAAGCGGCCCCTGCCAGGCGCTGTAAAAGTCAAATACTGCACGCATACCGGGAATTTGTGCCGGTCTCAAAATGGCCCGGGTCTTTTCATGAACCCGGGCCTCTTCTAAAATCTTCTCCTTTGCCGATGCGTCAAAGGCTTGAAGAAACTTTGTGAATCTTATGACATGGATCAATTCGTGGGATACAATGTAGACCGCAAATGGAAACAGGCCCAGGTCGGGAAATCTCTCAAGGGCAGAAAGTATGGTATAATCCTGAAGACATATCTTATAGAAATCGAACTCTGAGGAAGTGAGCGATGTTTCGGTCTTGCGCCCAACATACCTTATAATCTGCGCAAACGGCCCGTGTACTACCTCATCAGGAGTCAGGTCTGCCAGGGTCTTGACATCATAATGCTGGCCCCTCCATTCGGCCGAAGACATCTTGTAGGCATTGCTGGTTACCTCCTCGGCAATCGCCACCGCCTCATTGACAATCTCCAACTCACTTTCCTGGAAACGCTGAAGTTCTTGCATGTCACCTATTTGTCCCCGGATCTGAAAAATATATAAAACCCTTTAACATATTGTCGGAACGATAGCCACCCTTGTTTTCGACTGATCACTGAAGTATGAGCACGAAAAACTCTGGACAGACCTTCTGTAATGTAATACTTAGGGTCTAAATCTCAGAGAATGGAGGTGATGCTGTGGGGAGTGTTATTAAGAAACGCAAGAAAAAGATGCGAAAGCACAAACACAAGAAGTTGCTGGCTCGCACCCGTCACCAAAGAAGGAAGAAATGATGGGTTCCTATTTCCCTGTATAGCCTTTCAAATACTTGAAAAACTCACTGTCTGTGGAAAGAATCAGAGAACTCTCTTTGTCCAGGGTCTCTCTGTACATATCCAGGGTGTTGACAAAAGAATAGAAATCAGGATCAAGCCCATAGGCTTCAGCATATATCTTCGTCGCCGTGGCATCGGCTTTGCCCTTGATCACCTGAGCTGTTTTGTAAGCCTCTGAGGTAATCCGTTTCATCTCCCTTTCCTTTTCTCCCTCGATCTTGCGGGCCTCTCCCTTGCCTTCGGAGCGGAATTTCTCAGCGATCTGTTTCCGCTCCGCAATCATTCGTCCAAACACCGACCTCTGAACCTCCTCCACGTAGTTGAGCCGCTTGATCTTAACATCAACCAGCTCGATTCCGAACTTGGCAAGCTTGGGCTGGGCCTGGTCCATAATCCCCTTGCTTATCTTTTCCCGGCCAACCTTGACTATACCCAGTTGTCTTCTCTCCCCGATGTCTTCCCGTTCCATACCGGGTTCAAAAGTGTCGAGTTCCCGGTTCGTTCTGCGCACGGTTTCAAGCAGAGGGTAGGATGTGATAAAATTACGCACAGCCGGGTCAATGATATCATCAAGGCGACCCAGAGCGCCTGTCACATTGTTCACGGTCTGAAAGAACTTGAGGGGATCAACGATCTTCCACCGGGCAAAAGTGTCCACCCAGATAAATGTCTTATCCAGGGTCGGGATTTGCCCGGGATCCCCGTCCCACTCCTGGAGGTTCCTGGGAAAATAGTTGACATTCTGGATAAAAGGGATCTTGAAATAGAGGCCAGGGTCTTTTTTCGGTTCCCCAACTGCCCTGCCGAATTGCGTAAGAATCACCTGTTGAGTTTCATCCACCGTGTAGACACCTCCAAAGGCAAGCAGGAGGGCAACGATAACCGGAACAATAATCAATAGCACTTTATTTGTCATTTTTTCACCTCCTGTTGTTTGCCAAGATTGAGAAATGGAAGGACATTTTTCTGATCGGCATCGATGATGTATTTGCTGCCCAATTTGGGAAGAAGGTCCTTCAGCGCCTCCAGATAAAGACGCCGGCGAGTGACATCCTTTGCCCTGGAATATTCATTGTACAGAGCCACGAACCTGGAAGCATCGCCCTTGGCCCGGTTTATCCGGTCAAGGCCATACCCCTCAGCAGACTTGATGGTTTTTTCAGCATTTCCCTTGGCAGCAGGAATGGCCTTATTATATTCCTCCCTGGCCTGATAGACCATCCGTTCCTTCTCCTGTACGGCCTGGTTTACCTCATTAAAAGATGGCTGGACAGGTTCGGGGACATTTGTCTTTTTCATCTCGATGGTCACAACGTACATCCCTGTCTCTGCCTCATCGAGCTCTTTTTGTAACAACGAGCGGGCCTCATCAGCGATTTCCGCCCTCTTACTGATGACCTCATTAATACTTCTGTCACCAACCACCCCCCGCATGGTCGACTCCGCCAAATCGCGAAGTGTATCCCTGACGTTGCGAACCTTGAACAAGAATTCGTAAGGATCTTTCACACGGTACTGAACAATCCAGGGAACCATGGCCACATTGAGATCACCTGTGAGCATAAGGTATTCGCCCTCATAGGCATCGCTCACTGCGTACTGAGTGCGGACGCGAGCTTCAACAGTCCGGAAACCGAATTCTTCTTTGTAGATATGCCTTACCTTGACCTTGGTCACCGTCTCTATGCCCCTGGGAAGCTTAAAACTGAGTCCTGGTTGGGTCGTGCGGACATGTTTCCCAAACCGCTGGACAACCCCCACTGCATCCACCGCCACGCTATAAAAGCATGAGCTGCCAATATAAATAACGATGGCAACAAGTACGATAATCCAGCCCCCCCCAGGCAGTTTCAAATTCTTAAATTTTTGAATCACATCATCCACCCCTGGTGGCATACCGCCACCGGGTCCTTCCTGCCGTTGTTTTAATTTATCCCAATCCCAGGCCATCAGTTCCTCCTATTGCTTGGTGTCTAAACTAGCTCCGCTTCGTTCCGCAATTGGTCGAGTGGTTGATTAGTCGAGTGCCCGTCCTGCTATGGTCGAGTGGTCAAGTGGTTGATTAGTCGAGTAGTTCAAGAACTTTACGACTCGACGACTCGACTATTTAACCACTCGACTAAAGTATACTACCAAGTTAGGATTGCAATATAGAGACACGGCCCTGCATAGTCAAGGGAAATCGGAAATAGTTCCGGTTGACAGTTAACAGTCCGGCAAAGTATAGGAGATGTATGAGAAAAAAGATGGACGAACCTGTCCACATAGGCACAATCTTGCAGCAGGCCATAGAAGCCTCGAAGATTGATGTTGATTTGAAAGCTTGCAGGCTCTGGCAGCAATGGAAAGACGTGGTAGGGCCGGCAGTTGCTCAGAATACCCGGCCGGAAGCAATCAAAGGGAAATTGCTCCTGGTTAATGTATCGAGTGCTCCATGGATGCAGCAGCTTCAATTCTTGAAGTCTGAGCTGATTGGAAAACTTAACGAAACCATTGGAAAAGAAGTGGTTCGGGATATACGGTTTAGAATCGGGCCGGTTGACGAGCACCAAGACCAAACTTAGGGGTTACGCCCCGGAGGGAGTATTGGAGCAATGGAGTACTGGAGTGTTGAAAATCTGCCTCTTTTGCTGCCCAGTACTCCAATGCTCCAGTACTCCATTATTCCATTTTTTTACTTCCCTATCATCTCTTTTACTTCATCCGTATACCCTCCTTCTCGTTTGTAAATGATAAGGGGAGGATCGACCTCTAATCCTGGATTGCCGTATTTTATCCCTTCTGCGATGGCCAGTATAGCCTCTGAGCATTGCCTGGGATGAATGAACCTGAGCCGTTTGGGCTCCAGCCTGGACGCTCGCATGCGCAGGACCAGATCGATCACCCGCTCGGCCGGATAAATCACCACTAAGCGACCAGAGCGTTTCAGCAGACCTTCGGCAACAGAAACCACATCCGAAAGAGAGGCCTTGATCTCATGCCGTGCCACAGCCCGCTCCGCCTCCGGATTGATACGTCCCGAAAGCACCTTGCGGTACGGCGGGTTACTGAACACGACATCAGCCATCTCGGGCGCCAGGTATGACCTGAAATCCTTCATGTCTCCGTGCACAATGGAAATCCTTCCTTCCATATGGTTTAGCCGCACATTCCTGGAGGCCAATTTTGCCAGGTCCTTCTGGATCTCAATCCCATAAATGTGTGCCGACGGGGTCTGAAGGGAAAGGATCACGGGTATGATTCCGCAGCCGGTCCCGAGATCAACAGCGATGTCGGTGGACCTCAAGCGGACATGCTCTGCCAGGATGGCTGCATCAATGGAAAATCGATAACCTTTCTTTTTCTGAACGATCTTGAGCCGGCCCCAAAGCAGGCTGTCTGTTGTCGCCATTGGTCACTAGTTGATTGTTGATTGTCGATTGTTGATTGAATATTGAAAGACGGATATCGATCAATTTCTGAATTCCTCAATTCCTCAATTCCTCAATCGACAATAATCAATCGTCAATCTTATTGATAACAAGGCCGCTCATTACCTTGGGATAGAAATAGGTCGATTTCCTGGGCATGGTAAGGCCTGCATCTGAAACCTGTTGTATCTGGTCAAGTCTGGTGGGGTTAAGGATAAGGGCCATAGCGCATTTTCTCGTGTGAACTGCATCCAGCGCCTTGTCCACTCTGCTGGTATACAGGATGCGACGCTCATCATCCAGGGCATTGCCATCGAGGCCCATGAGCTCCTGAAGAATAACCCTGGTTACCATGGTGACGTCAAGCTCTCTGAGGGGGCGGGGGATTTCTTGTCCAAAAAGGTGTTCCATGACACCCTCTTTTACCCGAAGAACGTAAAAACTTTTGAGGTCTCGCAAGGCCGCGCCCAGAACTTTGTTGGTGGCGCCTGCCCTCACCTTGGCCAGAAATCCCTCTTCAATCTGCTTGCGATTCAGACTATCAAAGTTAAGTGTTTCGATGTCAAAATAGGCCCGGGCTCTACGGACAAAGGTTTCTATAACCCCTTTTTCTACATCACAAAGGACGCGATGCACCGGCCGAATCGCAAGGCCGGAGTCGTGCATGCTGCTCAGATACATCATGACAAAATTGCACGGATCATTGGGGGCTAATGAACGCTGTCGCGACATGACTTGATTGCGGTACTCGAGAGCGGCCTTATATCGATGATGTCCGTCGGCAATGTACAGGGAGCGGTCAGCCAACTTTTGTCCAATCTTCTTGTGGATCTGATGATGTTTTACCCGCCAGAGCCGATGGCGATACCCCTTAAGGTCTTCAAAATCAAGATCCGCAGGAAGCCTTTCAACAGCAGTCCGGAGTGACCCGAAAATTTCATTGTCAGGTTCTGAAAATAGGGCAAACACGGGACTCAAATTGGCCCTGCACGCCTCGATGAGCTTAAGACGGTCTGCGTTGGTAGCCGAGAAGGTCTTTTCATGGGGCAGTATGACCCCTTTTTCAAACCTTTCAAGTCCTACCAATGAAATGAAACCAAACCGGGTACGAACCTCCCCGTCCATCCTGTAGTCGATCTCGGTCACATAGAAGGCCGGCTCTTTGTCCTGTTTCAGTATCCCTTCATCAAGCCAATCGCGGAAAAGCTTCGCTGCGCGTGTGTAACGATTATCATGTTTGGTATCCTCCGGGTAGATCTTCCCCAGGACCAGGCGAATCATATTCTGAGGATGGGCCTCATAGTATTCTTGCTGCTCGTCTACTGAAATTACGTCATGAGGCGGTGTGATTACCGCTTTAAAGTTCGGTATCTTGTCAGGATCATAAAGGATCCCTCTAAAAGGGACAACTCTGGCCATATCTATACCAACCTTTCTTATAAAGGCACAAGGCGCAAGGCTAAGGGCGCAAGGCCTTTTGCCTTATGCCTTGCGCCTTACGCCTTGTGCCCTACGCCAGTTGGCAATAACGCACACCAATCAAATTTTGACCGATACTAAAAAGAGAAAACTTGCGCAAGCCCTAAATAGGAAGTGCCCTGTATATTGACAGACCCCCTCAAAAGGGTTATTAAACGAGTATCCCAATGTTCATAATGGCTCTGTTAGTCTCAACAGTTACAAGTTACAGGTTAATCGTACCCCGCGCAAGCGAGGTCCCGGAGAGGTTGCCGAGTGGCTGAAGGCCCCGCTCTCGAAAAGCGGTATCCTGTTAAACGCAGGATCGTGGGTTCGAATCCCACCCTCTCCGCCAGAGCACTTTCGCTGAAAGTGCTACTAACAACTTCGAACTGGTAACCTGTAACCGGTTGTAAATGGTAACCTGTAACCAGGATACCAGCAATCGCTAGACTCGTAACTAGATGAAGGATTCTAAGTTCCGGTTCAAGGAATTCAAAGTTTATCAGGATTCAAAAGCCTTTTGCAAATTCTGTCGGGACATTATTGAAAGAGAAATAAGGAAAAAAGATGGGAGGTTGGCTCGTCAGATTCAGAGGGCTTTGAACTCTATAGTTCTAAACATAGCTGAAGGTTCAGCCGATAATTCCGATATCGAATTTGCGAGGTTCTTAGGTATCTCCATAAGGTCAGTTTATGAAACTGTAGCGGGGTTTGATTTGGCATTATTGTATGATCTAATCAGTGAGAACGTGAATCAAAAAATAGAGGACGATGCCCATCAGTTGGTAAAACAGTTAAGCGGATTTAGAAGCTCACTCAGATCTGCGAAGGTTAAGGGTTAAAAGTTACAGGTTACAGGTTTATCGTATTCCGCTTTAGCGGAATCCCGGAGAGATGTCCGAGCTGGCTGAAGGAGCACGACTGGAAATCGTGTGTACTGCCAAAAGCGGTACCGAGGGTTCGAATCCCTCTCTCTCCGCCAGAAGATTTGACGTTGTCAAATCTTACAATTGACAATTAACTTATAACCAGTAGCCTCTGGCCGCTTAACCTGTCTAACCGGCTCAACGGGCTCAACGGGCACAACCGGCTCAACGGATCAACATTATGTCCTATCTGGTATTGGCACGAAAATATCGGCCCCAAACATTTGAGCAGGTCGTTGACCAGGCTCATATAACCCAGACCCTCAAAAATGCCATCAAGGCTGACAGGCTTGCCCATGCCTTGCTTTTTGCGGGTCCCAGAGGTATCGGCAAGACCTCGGTTGCGCGTATTCTTGCCAAGGCAATGAACTGTAAAGAGGGTCCTACCACCACGCCGTGCAATGTGTGCTCATCCTGCAGAGAAATCACAGACGGTATTGCAGTTGATGTATTTGAAATCGACGGCGCTTCCAATAGAGGCATTGACGAAATCCGCGAGCTTCGAGAAAACGTAAAATACATGCCTGGCCACGGCCGCTACAAGATCTATATCATCGACGAGGTCCACATGCTCACGGCACCCGCGTTCAATGCCCTTCTCAAGACCCTGGAGGAGCCCCCAGCCCATGTACTTTTTATCTTTGCCACAACTGAGTCCCACAAAATTCCCGTCACAATATTGTCGCGATGCCAGAGGCACGACTTCCGGCGCATTGGCCTTGAAGACATAATTCAACACCTAAAATATATCTGTCAGGGGACATCCTTTGAAATCAGTGAGGAGAGCCTCCGCCTCCTGGCTAAGGAAGCTGATGGGAGCATGCGTGATGCCCTGAGCCTCCTCGACCAGGTCAATGCCTATTCTGAAGGACCTGCCACTGATGATCAGGTACTCGATATTTTAGGGGCAGTAGATCGAAAGGTGATATTTGCTCTCTCTTCCGCCCTTATTGCTCATGATGTGGTAAAGGCCCTTAACCTGCTTGATGAAGTCTACAACCATGGCCACGACCTCAAGCGCCTTTCAATGCAGATGGTGGAGCACTTCAGACACCTTCTCATTGTCAAGATGGGCCATGGTGCCAGCCCTCTGGTCGATGTACCCGCACACGAACTGACATTAATGGAACAGCAGGTTGAAAACATTTCTTCAGAGTCCGTAAACCACGTTTTCAACAACCTGTTTCAGGCAGAGACCGGCATAAGGCTTTCTCCTCAACCAAAGCTGGCCATGGAGATGCTCTTCATTAAACTCGGCCAGTTAAAGCCTGTAGTATCCTTTGATGAAATCATCAAGAAACTGGACCACCTTGCTAAAGAAATCAAGACTGATAGTCTTGCTCAGGTAACAGAAGTCCGCGAAGGACTGCATTTCGAAACACCCCCAGCACCTGAGCCCACAACTCGATCCGAGCAAGAGCCAGCGTCACCCGAAAACCTCACGGAGACCTGGCAACAACTCTTTGCCGTCTTCAGCAAGAGGTATCCAGCTCTTATTCCTAACCTTGAAAACGCCGCTTTGACCAGGATTGACAAAGATCTCCTGGAAATCACGGTAACCGGAAACTCGTTTTGTACGACAAGGCTTCGCGACAAGAAGAGCATGGCGACGCTGCAGAAGGTTTGTGATCAGTTCTTTAAACGCAAGATGAAAATCAAGATAGTTCAAGCTGGAAAAGGGCCCTCACCAAAGAGTCAACAGAAGGAAAGCGACAGGGCAAGACGTCTGAAGAGGGAGGCCCTATCTCACCCGCTTGTTACGGAAGCCTTAGAGGTTTTTCAGGGTAGGGTCGTGGATGTGAAGATTCTGTGACGGTGCAAACTTGGAGTGTTGGAGTATTGGAGTAATGGAGTAGTGGAATGCTGGATCAGAAGAGCTGGCGTATGGCTCAGGGCACAAGGCGTATGGCGAAAAACATCTTGTCTAACGCTTTGCGCCGCATACCTGTTCAGATACCCATTGCTCCGGTACTTCATTACTCCAATACTCCATTAACGTAAAACTCGCAGGAACAACAGTTCCCGAAATGGAGGTACGACATGGCAAAAGGCATGGGAAACATGTTAAAGCAAGCGCAAAAACTTCAGTCCAGGATCTTTAAACTCCAGGAGCAGTTGGCCGACAGAACGGTAGAGACGACAGTCGGTGGGGGCATGGTGAAGGCTGTTGCCAATGGAAAACAGGAGTTGCTGTCCATCAAAATAGAACGCGAAGTCGTGGATCCGGATGATGTGCAGATGCTTGAGGACCTGATTGTGGCTGCGGTCAATGATGCCCTTAAGAAATCTCAAGATATGGTCTCGGAAGAAATGACAAAACTCACAGGCGGGTTCAAGATCCCGGGCATAACCTAAAGCAATGGAGTTCTATCCCTCATCTCTTGTGCGCCTGATCAAACACCTATCAAAGCTTCCCGGCATTGGCGACAAGACCGCAACGCGTCTGGCCCTGCACATCCTTCGCTCGTCAGATGAGTACACAAGATCTTTATCTGAAAGCATTCTTGACATTAAAGACAAGATAAGGTTTTGCTCAAAGTGTTTTGGCCTTTCCGAGACAGACCCTTGCACGATCTGTCTCAACAAGAATCGGGACCATACCATCGTGTGTGTGGTTGAACAGCCCAGCGATTTGGCCGCCCTCGAAAAGTCAGGTGCCTTTAAAGGGGTGTATCATGTACTTCACGGCGTGCTCTCCCCAATGAATGGTATCGGACCGGATGACTTGAGGATCAAGGAACTCATTGAGCACGTTACGCAGGGTGAGATTAAGGAGGTGGTCCTTGCCACCAACACCAATGTGGAAGGAGAGGCCACGGCATCATATCTGGCTCAACTCCTGAAGGAATATCCTGTACGGACAACACGAATAGCTACAGGTGTTCCCGTGGGGGGTGATTTGAAATACCTCGATGAAGTCACACTAAGGCGTGCCATGGAAAGGAGAGAAGATCTATAACGTGAACGCGGCCAGGCCCTCAGATTTCTTTGAATGCCAAAAATGTGGCGAATGCTGCAAAGGATATGGAGGCACCTTCGTAAATGATCATGAAATTGAGCGCATCTCGCGGTATCTGGGCATAGATCCGGAGCGATTCCTTCGCGATTACTGCGATTGGTCAGGGGGACGGCCCTTGATCAAAACTGTAGAATCGGGTTATTGCATCTTTTGGGACAAGGTGTGCACCATCCACGAAGTTAAACCTCGAATGTGTAAGATCTGGCCTTTTATTGAAAGTATTCTGGTGGATCCGTCAAACTGGGCCGTTATTAAGTCGATGTGTCCGGGAATTCGTGACAATGGAAACATGGATGATCTTGCCGAGTGCGTCACAAATGTCCTCGCGAAAATTGATGCGGAATATGATAAGGTGTAGTATTCAAGTTAGTTCTCGGGGCATAGTCTGGGCGCCATTCACGGTTAAATCGTTAAGTGGTTGAGTCGTTGAGTCGTTTTCAATCAAACCACTCAACTAATCGACTATTCAACTATTCAACCAACCACGAAGGAGCCGCATGATCGGCGTATTTGACTCCGGTATTGGCGGTCTGACGGTGGTCAGGGCCCTAAAGCGTCATCTGCCCGACTACGATATCCTCTATTTTGGGGATACGGCACGCACCCCCTATGGCACAAAAAGCCCTGAGACCGTCATCCGATACGCTATCCAGGACGCAGAGCTTCTGCTTCAGAAAGGGGCTCATATGGTGGTCGTGGCATGTAACACAGCCTCCAGTGTAGCCACAGGTCCTCTAAAGGATCGGCTAAATGTGCCCATTTTTGAAGTGATATCACCTGCCGTGAACATGGCGGTTTCACATCCCAAAAGGACCCGTGTTGGAGTCATCGGAACGAGGGCCACTGTGAATAGCGGAGTCTATGAAGATAAGATCAAGGCCATACGGCCAGAAATGAAGGTCTATGTTCAGCCCTGTCCGCTCTTGGTGCCGCTCGTGGAGGAAGGTTGGCTTAAAAAGGGGGAAACCAGAAAAATTGTCAAAAAGTACCTTCACCCCCTGAAACTCAAACAGATCGACACCCTGATCCTTGGCTGTACCCACTATCCCCTTTTAAAGGATATTATACAGGCAAAAATTGGCAAACGTGTGAAAATTATTGACTCATCAGAGGCACTGTCTGATTCAGTCGTGGATTTTCTGCGCCACAATCCCCACGTTGACAGCAGGCTTAAAAAAGACGGCATTTGCCGATTCTACGTGTCAGACGTGACCGAACAGTTTCAAAAAATTGCCAAAAACATACTCAAGACAGCCGTGACATTGGAACACGTTAAACTGTAGCTGAACGGGAGCATTCCCGGATTCTCTTTCGGAGATTGTGAATTCACCCCATGCCCTCAAATCCCTATCTGACTGACGCCTGATACCTGATCCCGGATGTCTGGCCTATACCCTCACCAAAAGGGGACTTCTTATCGGAATCAAAGTCAGAGTATTTCTCCCGCATCCATTTGCGATTATGAATATTATGGAATAACTTTATTCAGTGATGCTTACCAAGAGGACCTGTTTCTCGACATCGAATAAAACGCATAAACACATGGCCGTCTCCCTTTATGCGTCAAGTATTTCGGGTTCCTTGAAAAGGGTCGAAGGCTATATCGGTTCACATACCGAGCTGAGAAAAAGGATCGACAGGATTCTAAATGACAAATGAAATGTGACCCATGTCAATTGTGTAGGTCTGACACCGGTATTTTTCTCGACGCCTTTGTTAGGCAAGCTCCTACAGTAATTTGCGGAAATTCTCGTTCGTCAACCCTGCATCCCGAATAATGTTGCCCATCGTGATTGCGTTGACTGGATTGTGTCGTGGAATCGTTACGATTCGGCTTCCGTCCGTCATCACGATATGCTTGCCCTGGCGTGCAATCCAGAAACCGACTTTTTCTAAGGCGCGAACAGCGTTAAGGTGATTAACGCCAGGCAACTTAGGCACAGCTACACCCCCACTTCGACTTCACGGAATATTTTGTTTTGGCCCAGTTCCACAACGACATCCAAATACTCTGAGATAGCCTCGGCAATATTCTGCAAGGCTTCCCGCTCGGTAGCTCCTTGGGAATGGCAACCCGGCAACCCGGGTACTGAGACAGCAAAACCTTCCTCAGACTTTTCCAAAATGACTTTGTATTTCATTGCCTTCTCCCGATAATTGTACTATGCGCTTGACCGTAATATTCTCCACTGCCTAATCGATTGGCATAACCTGATGGGATTGAGCGCAGCGAAATCCCAGTCAGAGTTCATGCCGTGGTTATGCCCCAATGCCGTGTTCCATTCCTGTTTCAGCGGGCTTAACTGGTATTATTCGTTGTTCAATGTCGGACCAAATTTTGCGCTTCATTATTCGTAAATCATATTCGGTCTCCAAATTCAGCCAAAACTGAGCCTCGACACCAAAATATCGCTCCAATCTCAAAGCTGTGTCTGCGGTAATAGCTCTTTTCCCATTGACAATCTCGCTTATCCTATTCGGAGGTACAGAGAGGTCTCGTGCTAGCCGATTAATGCTTATGCCCATAGGTTTCATGAAATCATCACGCAAAATTTCACCCGGTGTAATCGGGTCCAGAAGTTTGTTCGTATTCATTTTCACACCTCAATGATAAT
>JAGMBW010000078.1 GCA_023129535.1 Desulfobacterales bacterium | reverse complement strand
GATTGCTTCGTCGTTGCACTCCTCGCAATGACCTGGGCATGACTTTTTATGAGTTCTTCAATCATCAATCGACAATCAACAATCAACAATCGTGTTAACCAATTTCCCTTTGGTGGCCCAGGAGTGGTCCAAAGACCTCTTCTGCCATGTGCTGAAATTGTGAATCAAGGGGATTTGTATCGCCAAAACAGAGTTGATAGTAAGCATCCTCGCACTCACCTCGGTTGTAATCGCTTCCCAGCCAGACGTTGGAAGCATGACGTAGGGCATCGTCTTCGGATTTGTTTCTTTCCAGAAGCATCTGAGCATATTCCCAGGAAGATTGCGGAAAAAAATGAACAGGCATTACCAGCCCCTCCCAATACTTTTCCAGGAGCTTGCCAAGTATTTCTTCGCTCTTTTCCACCGGCAAATATTCCCAGGCTGCCCACTCGAGTGCCCCGCCTTTGGAACGTAAGCCTGTTAGCATGCTGGTCCGAGGATAATGATCCGCCTTAAGGCTGTTCAGCGCCAGATGGTGGATCCATACTCTCAGGCGATCCCTGGACTTCAGTTTTGCATAACGGTATCGCACCAGGCCTTTCGGATAAATCGCATCGATTCTCCCTGTCAGCTTGAAACCTGCTAAACTCAGATCTACTTCAAGAGGTTCCAGGGTTGCGCCCCGGATGTATGGCTCCGTTTTTTGCACAAAGCGATCTACGCCCTGACTCAGGCTCTCGTATATGCATTCTCCCACGGTTCCATGGGGCAGCCGCCCGGAGGCCTGGATCAGGGGCAGCAAATTTTTAAGGTCGCGTCCGGAAAGCTTTTTTTTCAGCAGGTTTCTCTCAAGCACGTACTTTTCCAGACCCTTGACGTCAAAAGATTCCCTCTCTTCCAGAATCGAAGCCCTTTCCTCAAGATCAATTCCAAGCCGTCTGTTAAGCAAGAACTTTGCCGGATTGCCAAAAAACCTGGACAAATCATCCAGATCAACCGTTTTCCATACCTCATCCGGATCAGAAAGCCCCCTGGAAATAAACGGTACAGGAGCCTCGCGAGCTTTTAGAATGCACCGGGCCGCCTGGCAGTTCACCTCGGAATAGCTGAATAGCTTTTTATCCTTCTTGAAATACTCCGGGTTGAAAGCCTGGAGACGCTGTTTGGTAACGATCTCCTCCAGGATCTTTTTCTCTTCAATCTCAAATCCTTGTTCAATGTAATCCATGAGTTCGCTCACCAGGACGGATGGCGGGATGGGGCTGTTATCCTGGATATTCTGCCCCACATAACTGATATACAGTTTTTCTCTGGCAGAAAGGATGGCCTCCAGAAACAGATATCGATCGTCATGACGACGGGAACGGTCGCCCGGCTTCGGATGTTTTGCTATGAGATCAAAACCTAATGGTTTGGACCGCCTCGGGTAGGCATCGTCATTCATGCCCACAAGACAAATAATCTTGAAGGGAATGCTTCGCATGGGCAACATGGCGCAGAAAGTGACGCCACTGGTGATGAAACCGAACCCGAAACCTTCCTTTTCAAGGTGATGCCCCAAGTCCCACCTGATCGTACGGATATCAATCTCTTCATCAAAACCTGATCCGCTGGAGGCGGATACGTCGCCCAGATCTTTGAACGTGCGCCGTATGACCTGCACTTCATTTTCTGTGTCTTCATCCGGCAAGAAGAACCGGTCAAGGAGCCCTGTCAGGGTCGTGGCCCACTGATCCACAGTTAGTGGTTGACCGAGGAATGTGACATCAACAAAAAGCTGTTCCGCAAATTCAAGAAATGCCCCCAACACCGAGGCTTCACTCCCCTCGATATGATCGTATGGCAGGACGCCACTGAACGTTCTTTCCTCCTGCCCCGGCATAGCATAGCCCAGAAGGAGCCTTTCCAGGCCAGCCTTCCAGGTATTTTCCGAAAATGCAGGGAGGCCCCATTGACTGCGGCTTGGTCCATCAATTCCCCATCTTATCCGGGTGTCCTTCACCCATCTGCGAATAAGCGCAAGATCTGCCTCCGACAAAACGAACTTTCGCTGCACCGCCGGCGATTCCAGAATGGCCAGCACGTGGGAGGCGCCAAAACGGCCGCCATACAGATCTAACATTGCCAGAAACGTATCGATTATCTGGCTCTCTTTCCTGACACTTCGATCCGCAATACTGAAAGGAAATCGCCTAACATCATCAGCCGGGACATCAAATACGGCCTGGATATAGGGGGCGTAGGTTTCAATATCGGGCATCATCACCAGAATATCCTTGGGCAACAGGCCTGGATCCTCTTCAAACATGTCGAGAAGCCGGTCATGCAGCACTTCTATTTCCCGCATGGGACTGTGGCATGAATGGATCTGGATGGAAGTGTCATCTTGTGCAACAAGCTTCCTTTGGTCCCAGCCCGTGTCCCTGTTTCGGAGATTCAAGATGTCCGATTGAATACAGAAGAGGAGTCTGTCTGTACCAGGCTCCTGGAAGGATGGGATTTCTGCGCAGTTAAACTCGTTTACCAAATCAAAAAAATCCCTGCCCAGTCTTCCCATGGACGCCAGGATGGTGTTCCCTTTTTCCAGGTGGAGATCTTCCGGCGTAAAATCCCCAGTGCCCTCTGTGTTTAGTGTCCTCTTCATCTCCCAGTCAGAGACAATATCACCCCAGTACTCCTTACAAGGATTCATGAGGAAGAGGTTCACCTGGGTAAAACGTGATATGGCGGCAAGGACCTGCATGTGAAACCGGGGAAGAGCAGATATCCCGAAGACCGAAACTCTCTCAGGGAATTCCTTTACCCCGGTGGAAGATGTCTCAACCGCTTGAAGAAAGGCCTTTGCGAGTGCCGCCCGATGCCCCTTTTCATGATCTTGAGCACATTCAACCAATTCTCTCCACAGCACGGCCTGCCAGTGATCTTCTTTGTTTGCTTCCCATGCGAGGATCATTTCAGGACGAAAAAGCAGGTACTGATCAAAGGTGTCGGCGATACGCTCGGAAAGCTGGAAGCGCTTCAGATGCCCGTTAGAACCTTTGAGATAGTTCCTGAGGCTCTCAAAACCCGGCTTGATAATGCAGGATGGAAGGAGCTTCATGATCTTCCAGGTCATGATTCTGGGATCGAAAGGCGAACGTTCAGGAAGATCTTGAATGACTTTTCGGAAGACTTCGTAGACAAAGGTATTGGGAAAAGGAAACCTGCAGTTTGCGCAAATACCATGGTGCCGGGCAATCTCCGTTGACACCCACCGCTCCATGCCTTTGCTCTGGACAAGAATAATCTCTTCATCCAGCGGTGATGCCAGAGGGCTCCTCAGAACCTCTGCCAATGCCTCAGCTAAGATTTCCAACCGGTTGCTGGTAAAAAGTCTAAAAGTTGTCATGGAACTCTCGTTGGTTATGATACTGGATGCCTGACACAGTTGAAACTTGAAACTCGAAACTCGAAAAAAACCTCAATTCCAGTTTGCGGCTGACGCCTTGAAAACAGCACAAGTTTCAAGTTTCAAGTTTCCGTTCACAGGCCGGCACAATGTAAGATCATGGCCAACAATGTTCACTCATGACCCATCAAAGTATACGAAACAGTTCTTCGGCCGCGCGTTCTCCCGCACGGACACAGTCCGGGATCCCGACGCCTTCGAAACCGTTCCCCCCGAGTTGCAAACCCTTATGCAGGCCAACCTGCTTCCGAATGACCGCGACTCTCTGAAGGTGACCAACAGCATATTGGGCCATTGAATCCGGCCAGCGGTGCACCATGGCAAAACGCGGCGCTGCGTTAATGCCCAGCAAATGATCCAGGTCCCGGCGGGCAGCGACAATCAGCCCTTCGTCATCACGCTGCATCATCTCCTGCTGCAACCCACCCCCCATAAAGGCACGCAACAGAACATACCCTTCCGGCGCCCTCCCTTCATATTTCACGCTGCTGAATGATGCCGCAATGATGCTGCGTCTTTCGGTGATCGGAACGACGCATCCAAACGCATCCAGGGGATGTGCCACCTGGTCTCGTCGGTAAGCAAGATGGACTACAGCGGAAGACGCATATTGAACCGCTGACAACTGCTCGGCCAATTCTGCATCTACTCCGGTCAGCAGCCTTGCCGTGTGTCGGGAAGGACCTGTGATGATAAGGCCCCGGGCTTCCATGGATGTCCCATCTTTTAGCTCAACGCTCCAGTATGGAATCGCACTCCCCGCAGCCTTCTTGGCCACCTGGACGACCCGCTCGTTCAATCGGAAGCGAACATGATTCAAACGATCTCCCAGTGCATGAACCAGGGTCTGCAAGCCGTCCCTGAAGGTCACAAACATGCCGTAACGGGCTCCACTGCCTTTGGTTTTATGTAGTTTTGCTTCGGCCCGCATCCCCTTGATCACACTGCCGTACTTGCTTTCCAGATCCAGGAAGCGGGGCATTGTGGCCTGCAGGCTGAGCGTTTCCGGATCTGCGGTATAGATTCCGCTGATCAGGGGCTGAACCACGCGGTCCAGGGCCTCACGCCCAAACCTCCGGGTGACAAATGAGGCCAGCGATTCATCGTCATTTCCTTTCCTGCCGGGCAGGAACATATCCATCGCCATCCTGAGCTTACCACGCAAAGAGAAGAGCCGTGTAGTAATTACCGGCATGAACCGGGTGGGCGCCATCAAAAGGAACCCTTCGGGAATTGGTATTAACTTGCCCTGGCGCACGACCAGGGCGCGGCGGTGCGCCTCATTGGTTGTTAGCAACTCCGATTCCAACCCGAGTCGCCGGGCCAACGTCAGTGCCCATGGTTTGGCAGTGATAAAGTTATCAGGACCCGAATCGATCAAAAACCCATCCCTTTTGACCGTGTGAATCACACCACCCAACCGATCACGCGCCTCGATTAATGTCACATCCAATGGGCAATTTCGTTCACCGCTCAGTTCCGATAGCCGGTAAGCCGCGCTCAGCCCGGTAATGCCTCCTCCAATGATGATAATCCGTTTCACAATACCTCCCCCAACTCATAGATACGTCCCTAAATGCACTCTTTGAGCAGAGTACGTTACATTTGAGCTCGGCCTTTCGAGTCTATGTCTGCAAGTTGTTGACCGACTTACTGTGATCACGGGAAAAACGGTAGCAGATTTACGCATTTGACACAAGTGCAGACGTGATAAAGGACTATCACAAGCCTTACCCAATCAGGATAACCTTGAACCACAATATGTTGCGCCACTTTTTCCCTTGACACACAACTCATTTTCCCCTATACTGGGCCCCAAAAGCAAGTTCCTATTAGTATTAGTTTAGTCCCCAAACAATCTCATACCGTGGCCTTAAATGACAAATGAAGATGTGACCCCGAGTCCCGAGTCTTTAAGAAAGTCGTTTATGACAGAAAAAAATAAAGACTTGATACTGAAATGGATCAAAGGCTGGAGAGACACCGGACAGGAATTGGAACGAATGCGGCATGAGCGAATCAGGCAATCCGATACCTCCCGAGCAATCCAGAGTTTGGATGACGCCTTTAAGGCGGCTATTCTTCATCATAAGCCCAAG
>JAGMBW010000077.1 GCA_023129535.1 Desulfobacterales bacterium | reverse complement strand
AAGAGCTGTATTTAATGGGACGCCGGAAGATAAGAGCGGAAGCGAGGAGCCTCCTGTTTTACTGGGCAGTTCGTGAATTAGGAATGAGTGGAACTTTGCTGGCTAAACGCTTTAAAATGAGCCAGTCTGGTGTGGTTTATGCGGTGAATAAAGGGGAAAAGATAGCCAAAGAGAGAAACTATCAATTGCTCGAATGAGTTACTGATTTACAAATGGACGTCCCCATCTTTCCCAAATGGACGTCCCCATCTTTCCCATCTTTCCCTAGAGGCTTCGCCCCAATTGCGGAGTGAAGCGGAGCTAAGTTCGAGAATCAAGGAGACGCTATTATGGCAGCCCAGCAGCAACCCGGCGGGAAAGTAAAAGTTACTTTCAAACAAGCTATGGAGATGTTGTTTCCATACGTAAAGAGCCGGATAGCTGGACAAATAAAATCTGTTGCTCTTATTATCGTCTATCTTATCTTATTCCAGACTATCGTTTTGCGAATGGCCATAGCGGAAGCATCAATTATTGCGGTCGGGCTTGCACTGGTTATTGCAGGGCTCGCTTTCTTCATGGAAGGCCTCATGCTTGGCCTCATGCCCCTGGGCGAAATCATCGGCCTGAAGCTGCCGCAGAAGTCAAAGCTGCCGGTCATCTTAATCTTTGCCTTCATTCTCGGCATGGGCGCCACGTTCGCGGAGCCGGCCATCGGGGTTCTGAAGGCAGCCGGTTCTTCCGTAAAACCCTGGGAGGCCCCGCTGGTGTTTCTCCTTCTCAACAAATTTTCAAGTTATCTCGTATATGCCGTGGGCGCCGGTGTGGGTGTCGCCGTGATGTGCGGCATGCTGCGTTTCATGTACCAATGGTCGCTCAAGCCTTTTATTTACGTCCTCGTAGGCTGCCTGGTGATTTTCACCATGTGGGCGTTTCTTGATCCGAACATGCGGGCTCTGACGGGACTCGCGTGGGACTGCGGCGCTGTGACGACAGGCCCTGTCACCGTCCCGCTCGTCCTGGCCCTCGGCATCGGGATTTGCCGAATTGTCGGCAGCGCCAGGTCCGGCAGCGCCGGTTTCGGCGTGGTAACTCTTGCCTCCCTTTTTCCAATAATCACGGTGCTTACCCTGGGCACTGTTTTCAGGGGAGAAGTTCCGAAACCGATGGAGGAAGCGGAGTTCTTCAGCACTCAGAACCGGGACAAAGCCGTTACCCTGTTCACCAGCCAGGAGGAAATGTACGGATACGCATTTATGAACGCGAGTGAAGAGAGCCAGCTCGCTCTCTTCGACGGCAGCAAAGAGAAGATGCTGGAGTACATAAAGAAACTTAAAGAAAAAGAGACTGAGAGAAGCGTGGTTTTCCCTGGGCAGGATGCCGACGCACTTCAGCGCTGGGCAGCGCTCTCCGGCACGAAGGAACAGCGGCTGGCCATTTTCGATACTCCCGAAGCCGTCAGGGAGGCGGTAACCATGTATTCCATGAACGGCCAGATTCTGAAACTTCCCGACCTGTTAAGGCGGAACGGCCTTGCGGCTGCCCAGGCGATCATTCCCCTCACTCTGTTCCTTGTGCTTACACTTGTGGTTATACTGCGTGAAAAGCTCCCGCGTTCAGACGAAATCATGCTCGGAATCCTGTTCGCCCTTATAGGGATGATGATATTTAGCATGGGCATCGAGCTCGGCCTCGGCAAGCTCGGGAACCAGGTGGGCGGGAAATTGCCTTCTTCATTCAAGCAGATCGAGCTGACCGATCAGCAGAAGACGATCGTCGGTTTCGATCCCGCCGTCGTTCAAACGGCCACAACGGCTGAAGGAGAGAAGAGACAATTCTTCTACCTGAAGTCAGGAAGCGAATATGAAACGTTGCCATATAAAGAGGATGCTTACGATGTATCGACAAGGAAATACACCTACCTTCCAACGAAAGGACCTCTTTTCGGCACGGAAGGCGGCCTGTTCGGAATCATAGTGGTTCTGCTGTTTGCGTTCTTTATGGGTTACGGCGCCACGATGGCCGAGCCGGCGCTGAACGCACTCGGGCTGGCGGTCGAGGAAATCACAGTCGGAACCTTCAAAAAAGCGCTGCTGATGCAGGCGGTCGCCCTTGGCGTCGGCGTGGGAATTACTCTCGGCGTTGTGAAAATCATATGGAGCATTCCGCTGGCCTATCTTCTTGCGCCGCCGTATATCCTATTATTGTTCGTATCCAAGCTATCTACGGAAGAATTTGTGAACATCGGCTGGGACAGCGCTGGCGTCACTACGGGGCCTGTCACGGTCCCCCTTGTCCTCGCCATGGGCCTTGGCATCGGAACCCAGGTTGGAGTTGTTGAAGGGTTCGGCATCCTCGCCATGGCTTCCGTTTGCCCGATACTCTCGGTCCTTTCGGTCGGGCTGAGCGTGACCAGAAAGAGAAAGGCGGCGCTTCAGGAAGCCTCCAGGGCATTTCAGAAAGGAGGTGCTGCGTAATGACTGAAGAAAAAAATATCTGCAAAATTACAGGCATTTTCCACAGGGGAATAACCGACACCATTGTCGAAGGGCTGGAGAGTGTGGGGATTGTAGACTACCAGCTTGCAGCCGCTCGCACCCTTATGCTCCAGGAGAAGAAAGGTCTCTTCGGGTTGTATTCAGATACTGTGATAGTCGAAGACCCGGCGGACATAATGTCTTTTCTCATACCTGCTGAAGTGGAAGAAGCCGTGATGAATCTGATGATCGACAAAGGAGATATGGAAACACCGGGAAGGGGCACTGTATTCACTGAAGAGGTCATTATCGTAAAAGCCCACAGGCTCTGTTTTGAAAATGAAGTAAAGCCTTTCGAACCGAAAAGCACCTATCCTCTTATCACCGAACTGACGGGAATCTGCTGCATCGTCCAGCGCGGAGAGGGCAACTTTGTCGCGAGGGTTGCTCTTGACACCGGCACATGCGTACCCGGAATCACTTTCGGACACGGCACTGGCTTGAGAGACAAGCTCGGCCTCCTGCGCGTCGCCATTCCGGCGGAGAAAGAGTTGATAAATTTTGCCGCGAGCAAATACGACGCCGACGCCATCATGGCTCTGATGATCGACGCCGGAAAACTGGACCAGCCGGGAAAAGGATTTATCTATCTTTATCCTATCGGGAAAGGACTGGTCAATACGAAGATCACCCGTGGGATGCCCAAGCACGCCGCGAGCATGGAACAGCTTATCGCGGCGGTCGACGAGATAAAGAGAGGCACCGGCTGGCGACGAAGAACCGCGTCAGAGGGCCAGGACTCAAAGAGCAAGCGAGCTTTTCTTAATGATCTGACCAACCTGATCCTTACATGCAACGCGGGCCGGGGCGAGGATCTTGTCAAAGCGGCCATGGACATTGGAGCCGCCGGGGCGACCATCAGCAAGCTCAAACATCAGTGTCCATCCGACTCGGAGTTGAGCGAGATATCTCCCGCGCGCGAGGATTGCAACATGGTCGTAGGAGAAAACCAGGTAGGCGATATTGTGGAAGCTCTGGATAAGGCCGGCGCCTTCAACGATAATTCACACGGGCAGGTCCTGGTCAGTCCCATCCCGAAAGCCTGCACGTATCTTGGCAAATAATTTTGCTCCACTGATTGAATCGTCAATCGTCAATCCCCAGCGGCGTACTTCAGGGTATAGGCAACGATCTTTGCGTATTCTGAGAATACGTACATGACATAGTCCTCTTCATCAGCAAAGAAGTCCTCAAGGGGTCTGTCGGGAAAGGAGGGACAGGAGAGGATCTTTACATCTGCATCCCCAAAGACCTTGTCCAAGACCATCCTGAAGCGGCGGGCATGTGGCGCATCGGTCACTACAATGAGTGATTGAAAGGGGTGCTTTTTCCAGTGAGCCTGAAGGAGCTTGCAATCAGAAAAGCTGCTTGTTGAATCTTCCAGGATGGTGAGCTTTTCCATGGGAAGCCCTTCTTGTTGGAAGACCTGTCGCAATATCGAAGTCTCTGAACAATTCATCAGTCCGTAGGTTTCCCAGAACCTTTTCTCCAAAGCGGTAAGTTTCGTAGACGTTACAACCAACCGATTGCCCCATCCCTCTTTGAGCAGGTATAGGGCGTAGGCGAAATTCGTTTCCATGCGGCTCGACGGTGCAAAGATCACCTCACATCTTGCAAGAGGATCTCTCTTGGCAAGAAAACTGCCGAGACCTTTGGCAACGGGGAATCGATACTGAAACAGGAAGGATATGAGGAAAAGTAACGCGAAGAGGACAGTCCAGAATCTTCTGCTCTTCATGAGGTGGCAAACCCACGGTGTCAGGGGTCAACAGGACGTCTCGTAGTTTCTATAACCCATTGAAACTACCGATTTTTGGGTGGCACTTGATTCCTGAACCTGTCAGGAACAGGTTTATACTATTCAGGTGGAGTCATGGAGTGTTGGAGTAATACACATTAAAACCGGCGTAAGGCTCAAGGCAAGTTGTTTTTTCCTTGCGCCTTGTGCCCCGCACCTTGCGCCAAGTCCTTCTAACCCATCACTCCATTACTCCATTGCTCCAATTGGGGCGAAGCCCCTAAGTTCACCTACAGACTTGACAGTTTTGACATAAGCTCGGCCGTTACCTCCTGGACACCTGGAGCCCCATCGAGGGTCATATATTTGACCTTGCCCTCTTTTTCAGCAAGGTCTTTGAAGTAGTAAGAAGAGGCCAGTGTCCCTGTATCTGTATCGTAATAAATGCTGTGGCGTTTGTCGATGGCGGCTTCGTCCTGATCGTCGGCACGTTCTATGAGGTCTCCACCGCAAACCCGGCACTTGTCCCCGTCCGGTTTTATCGCGTTGATAAAGATGTTATTCGGGTGGTTGTTGTCATTCACGCAGAGCCGGCGGCCCATGATACGGTTCTTGGCGATTTGTTTATCCAATATGACCTCGATCACCACGTCCAGGTCAAGCCCCGCGGCCTTGAGGGCTTCGTCGAGTTTTATGGCCTGATTCTTGTTTCTGGGGAATCCGTCCAGGAGCCATCCCTTATTGCAATCGTCCTGTTTTAAGCGGTCCAAAATCATAGGGATGGTGATCTCGTCGGGCACCAGGTCTCCACGGTCAATGTATTCCTTGGCCTTGGCGCCCAGCTCGGTCCCTTTGGAGATGTTTTCCCGGAAGATCGCGCCTGATTCAATATGGGGAAGATTGTATTTTTCCTTGACAATTGCCCCCTGTGTCCCCTTGCCACTGCCGTTTGGTCCAAAAAACAGAATGTTCATACACCTCTCCTTTCATACGTGGTTTCCAGCAAAAATCGGAGTTAACTACAAAAATTCCTGTAAGCGTTCACCGCCCGTTCGCTTCGCTCTCTTGAGACACAGAGAACGCTCAGTTATGTTATTTAAGGAAAATATCTTTTCTCTGCGGTCTCTGCGGCTCTGCGGTGAACTATTACAAATTGCCCTATAAGAATCCGTTGATTTTGTCAAGCAGTTTGAATGAGAACTGCCGACAAAGCTGATATTGACAGGTCTGGTCCAGCCTGTTAAATTGTCGATTGCCTTCGGATTGTTGATTGTTGAAGGGCCTGCCGGCCACCTTTAGCCAATGGCTAACGGCCAATAGCTATTTGTAAAGCGAAGCTTTCTATCATAAATCATCAATCCAGGGTCAATCGTCAATCCTGAATAAGCCTCGACTGTGAAACCATTAAAGAACGTCCTTGAATCAAGGCCTGTAAAGGCCTCGGCGGCCTGCAGGATCGATTGTGGCGGAACCCTCGATATCAAGACGTTTTATTATCCACTGCATCACCTTTCCCCGTGCACCTTTAACATTGCCCTCGATATGAAAACCCGGATACGAATTCTACCATATAGTTCCGGTCAGATAAGGGTGTCTTCAAGAGGCTTTGGAACTGAAGTGTACCAGGCTGACAACGCCCCGTTCAGTGGCCCCCTGGGCTTAATGTTTGCCATTGCAACCTATTTCAGAGTGGAGGGCATGCATATCGAGATCGTATCCGAATCGCCCCCAAAAAGCGCCCTCGGAGGTTCTTCCACCGCCGCTGTGGCCCTAATAGGAGCCCTATCAAAGGCCTTATCAGGGGATGGCACTGCCCGGATGAGCACAGAGCAAGTCGTGCTCTTAGCCCACGGCATAGAGGAGGCAGTCGCCGGTATTCCTTGTGGGCTGCAGGACCAGCTCGCCGCAGCTTATGGAGGTGTGCATGCCTGGTATTGGCCCTCCAGGCCGGCAGATCCCCCTTTCACAAGGAGAGAGGTCCTGGCAAAAGAGGACTATGCCATACTGGAGAATCACCTTCTGCTTGCATACTGCGGCGTGCCCCACGAGTCGCAGGATATCAATACCAAATGGATTGATCACTTTGTGAGGAGTACGGCAAGGCATCTTTGGTCTGAGATTGTCTCCTGCACAAACGAATTCGTTCTGGCCCTGACCGTGAAGGATTGGGGTGCTGCTGTCCGCGCCATGAATAGGGAAGTCGAAATAAGGAGAAAAATGACCCCCGAGGTCTTTGATGAAATCGGCGTGGCACTCGTAGAGAAAGCCCTGGCCCATGGTTGCGGGGCAAGGTTTACGGGCTCTGGGGGGGGCGGCTGTATCTGGGCCCTGGGCGAAGAAGATAATATTCGCACCTTACGGGAAGAGTGGGCTGATATAATGTCTGGAAGGAAGGGCGCGAAGCTGCTTGATGCAAGGGTAGACCCCGTTGGATTTTTGATTGTTGATTGTTGATTGGAAGTGGTTTGACATTGACCTGATCCGGCTTTCTGGTATGATGTCAAAAGCTCGGCAGAATTGGAGTACCAATATCAAATGACAAATATCAAATGACGAATGACAAAATGGAGGACACACGCATGTTCGGATTAGGCATACCAGAACTGCTCATCATTGCCCTGCTTATCCTGCTCTTTTTTGGTGCTAAACGTCTTCCAGGCATAGGGACAGGACTCGGCAAGACGCTCAAGGAAATCCGCAACATCAAAAAGGAGTTGAGCGGAAACAAGAAATCAGCAAAAAAGACGGCAGTCCACGACTCGGCATCAGAGAACAAATCTCTTGAAGGCAAGTTGACCGAATCACTTCAAAAGAAGGTAGCGGACAAGGTTATTGCACAGGTCCCCGGCATAAAACAGGCCAGGCAAATCAAAGACAAAGCTGATAAAATCAAGAAGATCGTCAGTTGAGAAAACTACCATATGCAAATATTTTCGTTAATCCCGTTGCGGGCGGCGGAAAATGTAAAAAGCAATATCCTGCCGCGGTACGCCGGCTGCGGGAGGCCGGGGTGGTATGTAATGTGACGGTTAGCCGATATGCCGGGCAAATTACGGACTTTGCAAGCGAACTTGCCGCACGGGGATGTGAAACCGTTGTTGCCTGCGGGGGTGACGGGACTGTGAACGAGGTAATCAATGGGATAGCAGGCACAGAGACTGCCCTGGGGATTGTGCCTCTCGGCACTGCCAACGATTTTGCGGCGAACATGGGTGTAAGTAAAGACATTAACCGTGCATGCGCTATCATCAAGCAAAGACGAGTGAAAAAAATAGACCTGGTTAGAGTCAATCATGATAAGTTCTTTGGTGGCACAGCATGTCTTGGCTTTGATGCAGAAGTGGCTGCTTTTGCCAGTAGCCGAAGGTTCGAGCCCTTATTGATGCACGTTCTGGGTGGCATATTGAAGTTTTTTTCCTATAAGCCAAGGACCGTGGAACTCAGATTTGATGGGCAGAGGTATTTTGGAGATATTTTCCTTGTGGCCTTTGGCAATGTCAGATCGTACGCTCGGGGCATGCTGATTACGCCGCTGGCCGTATTTGATGACGCGCTTCTGGATATCTGTGTTGTTAGAAGGATGCCAAAACGGAAAGTCCTTTCTATTTTTCCCTCAGTGTACAAAGGGACTCATATAAACAACAGGGAAATCAGCCTGTATCGAGCCAGCGCAGTCTGTGTACAGTCCTTGCGACCTGTGGACCTGTATGCCGACGGAGACTTCATGGCCACAACGCCGGTTCGTCTGCAGGTGATGCCAAAATACCTCAAGGTGATCGTAGGGCCCCCTGATGATTGATGATTAACCCTGGATTGATGATTTATGATTGACGATTGATGATTGAAAAACAACCCACAATCAACAATCAACAATCCGAAGGCAATCGACAATCAACAATCGACAATGGGAGTCACTTCAATAATTCCAGCACACCTACGGTCAGCCATGGAACATACGTAATAAGCACCACGACTGCGGCTATCATGAAGAGGAAGAGTAAGGCATCGCGGGAAACACGGACAAGGGGCCTCTCGAAACGAAAGGAAGCGAGGAACAGATTCATGCCGACCGGCGGTGTGAGGTAGCCCAACTGCAGATTGGCTAAAAAAATAATCCCGAGATGCGCGGGATGAACACCGAATGTCTCGGCCATGGGTAATATTAGAGGCACGACCACGACCAGTGCGGAATAGATATCCATCAAGCATCCGACAATGATCAGCCCTCCATTTAACGCCAAAAGGAATAACCACTTGGTGTGAAGGTGTTTTGTCGCCCAGGTAGCGGCATGCATCGGAACCTGTGCGTCAACAAGATAACTTGTTAATCCCATCGCCACGCCGACAATAATGAGCACGCCCCCCACCAGGGCAGCACATTTGACGAGCAGTGTCACCACTCCTTGTAGGCTCAGATCGCGATAAATAAGCGCCTCCACTATCAACGCATAGACTACCAGGGCGGCCGATGTTTCTACCAAAGTGCAGAATCCGCCGAAAATAAGCACCAATACAAAAATCGGCATGATGACTTCCCATTTTGCCATCCAGATTGCAGCAGCCGCTTCCCGAAGGTGAAATGGCGCACGGCCCGCGCCGGTCTTAAACCCTTGCCAAACGCAAGCCACACAAATAGGTACGATTAGCAACACCCCTGGTACGAGCCCCGCTTTGAATAGGTCAATAATCGGCACATGTGCGATGACGCCATACAGGATAATCACAAGGCTCGGGGGGAGAAGCAAACCAAGACTACCTGTTGCGGTCAGCAGTCCTATGGAAAAATTCTCTCTGAAACCGCTCTTCAAAAGTACAGGTAACAGGAGCCCGCCCAGCGCAAGAATGGTCACACCGGATGCTCCTGTGAATGTCGTAAAAAAAGCACAAAGTAGCGTTGCGGCTACCGCCAATCCACCCGGAATCCATCCAAAGAGCGCCCTAAAGACGCGAACCAGGCGTTCGCTGGCATGTCCTTCAGAGAGAATGAAGCCGGCCAGCGTAAAGAGTGGTATAGTCGGAAAGATCGGTGATGCCACGATACGATACGTCTCGACAGGTATCGCTGCGACCGTCACACCGTCACCCCAGAAAAGCAAAAGAGCCGCGCCACCCAGCAAGACGAAGATAGGCGTTCCCAGGGCTGCTGCAACGACCAGCAATATCAGCCCCGGAAAAACAAGTTGTGAAGCCGATTCAGAATAAAGGCTCGGCAGCAGGATCATTGCGGGGAGACTCAGCCCAACCAGCGCCCTAACCCAACCGCGCTTTGAGGCATGGAGAATGAAACGAATGGCCATGACCGCGAAGCCAAAGGGCATAACGACTTCAGCGACCCAGATTGGGATCCATCCTCCGACGGTTGACAAACCACCGCTCTCAAACAGACCAAAAGGATCGAGCCAACGCTCGACAAAGTCAGGTATGACCTTAGCGGTCCAGGCAGGCAATCCGGGCGCTTCGGCCACGACCAATTGCAGGCTGGCGCCAAACAACCCAGCACAAACAGCAGCCGATATGAAGGCAACCAGACAATCAGCGACTCGGTTGGCGCGCGGCGGAAGCCACTCCGTAGCTGCGCCGATCTTAAGGTGTTTTCCTTCCCGTGTGGCGAGCATGGCGCCGACAAACCCGATCCACAGTGTGAGGTGCTGCACATATTCTGTTGCACCCGGAATACCGGTACTGAACCAGCTACGCCCAACGAGTTCGACAACCGGGATCAACGCCATGACGACAAGTGCCGTGGCCAGGATGGCGTCCTCGGTGCGCCCTGCCCACCAGGTCAGACGTCCAAAGATACTCACTAAGGAAGTAGCGGTGTATAGGTCAGGTTTCATGGGGTGAAGCTCAAAGGTGAAAGCTGAAACCTCAAAGCTGAAAAGTAAAGAAGGATTTGAGCATTGTTCAATTTCTTGGCTTTCAGTCAAGTGGGGATTGGAATCGCGACCTGCGAAAAAGCAACACTGGCTATGGCTGAAACGAAGATCAAGGCTCCTTTGAGCTTTCAGCTTTCACCTTTGAGCTTTCTCGGTATTCATCCAGTACGTTGCGAACGGTATCGAACATCTCTTTAGAAAAGCGCGGCCCTACAAAGACCGGATATCCTTTTTCCCGGATGAGCGTTCTCCATTCTTCTTCGACCGCCGGCGGAACCGCATGAACCGTAAGCCCATGTTTCTTCATGGCCACAACCGCCTCCTGATCTAATTTTCGAATTTGCTTCTGGAACCGGCTCCCGACGTCGCGGGCTACGTCTTCAAGTAACGCTCGCAGATCCGGGGGGATCTTATTCCACCGTCTCATTGACACGACCGTTGTTCCGGGAAGGGGCTGCCAGCGAAGATCCGTCATATGGGGCGCCAATGCAAACCACTGGAAAGCGAGCGCCGCGGTTGGCGGTGCGGCAAACGAGTCCACCAGGCCGGTTTGAAGCGATGGTAGCAAGTCGGTGATCGCCAGAGGCACAGGATTGAATCCCGAAGTCTTTAGTAGTTCCACATAGGTCGTATCCGAGCCCCAGAAGAAAAGTTTCCGCTTCTTCATATCAGCAGGTGAAATGACCGGTTCCTTTGTAAAAAAGTAGGCCCAACCGGCTGTGCTCCACGTGAGAACCTTAAAGCCCTTCTTAGCCAAACGGGCTTCGAATTCCGGACCCAGCTTTTTTATGACGTAATCAAGTTCCCCATCAGTCCGGACCAACATGGGGAATGACATAGCCTCGATGTCGGGAACAATATCGATCAGCGTTGAGCTCGTAAGGGCTGTCGCGTGCAATTGCCCAATGCGGATCTTACGTAACATATCCTTCTCGTCCCCTGCCACACCTCCTGCATAGATTCTCAGTGTAACCCTGCCACCGCTCAGCTCTTTCCACTTTTGGGCTGTTTCCAACATTGCTTCATGCCAGGGAGAACCTTCAGGGGCGACCGTGCCAAGCTTAATGACTAGTGAGAACGCGGGAGTAGCTCCCAGCGCAAGCACATAAATAAATACCCACGCGATCAATGCTTTCACGGTTCAGACTCCTTGTAATCGAGAAAAAGCTCCGGGAGGTGATCCAGCAACCACCGTGCTTTTTCTTGCGCCAATGTGTTGGCAAGCCGCCATTTGGGCACAGCGTCCGGATCAATGGCAAGAGCCTTATTCAAGAGCTCTTGAAACATCTTGTAATCTTGTTTGCGGACCGCCACAGATGACGCCAGGGCTACATAAGGCGAAGCCTTTTCGCCCCGCGTGAGACTCACAACGGAATCGAAGTGCTGCCTGGCCCGTTTTGCACTTCCGCCCATGGCCTTCGACCGGCCCCCCTCATAGGTTATGAAAAACTCATGAATGGCCCCGTCTTCAAAGTCCTTGTCGAGTTCCAGGGCCCGGCGCATCATCACCTCTGCCATGGGAAGTTCCGCTACAAGAGACATGTTGTTTACATCCGTGGAAATGGCCCCTGCCCAACCCGCAGCGGCCCAAAAGAGGAGTGGCACATCTTTCTCTGATAAAGCCTGGAGAACCTGTTGCGGATTTTCGCGCAGTCCTTTTTCAAAATCAGGATAATCAAGGGTCAACCCGGCCAGGGCATAATTCCGTCCGCGCAGATAGAGCTTTGTTGCTCGCCGTCGAAGATACTGTGCGCGCCGAAGATCCACTTCCTCCAACCTTTGTGCCTCGGCATGCACAAATGCACTGGCATACTTTACAAATGCATCAGCCGTGGTCAGGCACAAATCCCGATTCTTCGGCTCTGAAGCCACCAGGGCTTCGTAAGTCTTGATGACAAATGGTAAGGCATCGCGAATCAATTCAGGATCATCGTCCTGTACGAAAACACTCGATCCGCAGGAACCCGAAAAGACTCCTGTGACATCGCGGATTGCAGCCCTGCGCAACGCTCCGCACCCGCTTCCCAGCAGCATAATAAAAGCCAACAAAAGCCCACAGCCCGACGGGAAAATGAGATTTCTGATAAACCTTAAAGTCATTAAATTCATTCTGACATGAAAACCAGTGAGATACAAGGCCACAATGCCGGATTTGAAGCTCGCCGCAGCCTGCGGCCCATAGGGGCCTACGCCCCGGAGGGCCAGCTGCGTGGAATACGCTCGCTTTTGGAGTTCAAGGCGACTTCCGTTTGGCGCAAACGACCTGCTTGAACCTCAGCACAAAGTAGGCTACTGAGAAAAGATATGCCGGCAGGTATAGCCACCAGGCAAAAGGATTCGGAATCCCGTCGTGCAGCACACCGTCGGGTACGCGCATGATGTTCTTCCAGTCCCAACAGAAGGCCACGATCATCAGCAGGCCGCAGCTCGATTCAATAACCCAGTCGTACCAGCGCCAGAGGATCACACAGCCCTTTTCTTGGTAGAAGATGATAAGAGACCCGGCTGCCGTCATTGCCAGCGCGATCAACACCGGTGTTATCACCGGACCCACCCACGGCAGAGGCACAAAAAATAGAAGGTCCCACGTCATAAGGCTTTCGGGCCAACTCACCATAACCCAGAGCCAGATGTAGTAAAATATGTCCCAGACCCCAAACGCAATCATGAAGAGGCAAAACTTCTGCCACGCATTCTTTCCTGCGGCCCAGCCCACTGCTACAAGCACTATAATCGTCGCGATCTCGCGTCCCAACTCGATGCGCATGAGGTTGTCAACAATCAGTTTGCCGTCCTCCCATACCGTGACTATGGGAAAACAGAACGAACCCTCATAGTAAATCTCACGAAGATAGACAACAACCGAGCTCTCGACCCATGCAAAGGCAATCGCAAAAATCACAATCCACATCGAGAGCCAGAGCGTGTGTCGTGCAGGTTCGTTGAGGTTGGTGTCTGGTCTGTAATCTTCTGTTTCCATTCTTTTTTGTCCGCATCTTGTGGCCGGCCAGGTCGGCTCAGGGGAAATATGCTGTCAGAATTTTGAAAGCGCGCCGTCTGCTGTACTTGAAGTCTGACCAGTTAAATTTGAGCCTGTTGAGAAGTCAAGGAAAAAGAGAAAAGGGTACAATGCATTTGACACGCGGAGCTGTCCTTGATATTTTAAACAAAAATCGAATTGCGCACTCGCGAACATATGGTAACCGTTTACGGAGTGCTGGAGTAATGGAGTGTTGGAGTAATTGTGAATATAAGGGATTTACGAATTGCATGCAGCGTGTTTCCCTTAATACAATACTCCAGTACTCCGGTACTCCAGTACTCCAATACCCCTTACAGGTTGGGAAAATACCATGAAAGAGCTTAGGATTCTGGTGACGGGAGGAGCGGGTTTTCTGGGCAGTCATCTCTGTGACAAATTGGTGGAAACAGGTGCAGAGGTGCTCTGCCTCGACAATTTCTTCACCGGTTCAAAGAGAAATATCCGACACTTGCTGGACCGGAGGAACTTTGAAGTCATTCGTCATGACCTTGTTGAGCCGATATTTTTGGAGGTAGATCAGATTTACAACCTGGCCTCTCCTGCATCTCCGGTTTACTATCAGTACAATCCTGTCAAGACTGTCAAGACAAATGTCATGGGGACCATCAACATGCTGGGTCTGGCGAAGCGTGTAAAGGCCCGAATCCTTCAGGCCTCCACATCAGAGGTCTATGGTAATCCTCAGCAACACCCCCAGAAAGAGACTTACTGGGGTCACGTGAATCCGATCGGGCGGCGGAGTTGTTATGACGAGGGAAAACGAGTGGCCGAGACCCTGATGATGGACTATCATCGGCAGAACCAGGTCGATGTAAGGATAGCGCGTATTTTCAACACGTATGGCCCCAGGATGGCGGTTTCAGACGGCAGGGTAGTGAGTAATTTCATTGTCGAGGCCTTGAGAAATGATCCTATCACGATTTACGGTGACGGCAGTCAAACCCGCTCATTTTGCTATGTTTCAGACATGGTAGAGGGATTGGTGAGAATGATGAACTGCGACCACTTTACCGGCCCTGTTAACCTTGGCAATCCCGTGGAATCCTCCATCCAACGGCTTGCCGAGCTTGTAGTTGAGATAACCGGGTCCAGATCGGAGATCGTCTACAGCCCGTTGCCAGAGGATGATCCCGTTCAACGGTGTCCAGATATTAGCCTCGCCAAAGAGAAGCTAAGGTGGGAGCCTTTCGTTCCGTTGCGCCAAGGGCTGGAAACGACCATTGAGTATTTCAGGCAGGTTCTGTAGGGTCTTTACGTATAAATAAAGCTGTAGGGAAGAGGAGACTTATCCCATATACCGGGCTTGGGCAAAATGCTCTGATTGATCACTGTCGTCCAGAAATATTCGGTGTTCAATTCCCTCAGCTTGCCATCTTCTGGGGGCCTGGCGTGACTGGTGCGATCGTAGGTGGCCTGGAAGATAACTATGCCTCCGTCGTCTTGCTCAGCGACAAGGTAATTCTTCTTCAGAGTCTCAGCTTGCGAGTGGTGGCTTTCAGCAATGTTCTCGATATCCGTATTGGAAAGTCTTAATAAAATATATTTTGAAACTCCCCTTTCCGAAACACGGTACACAGCCCTAGATTCACTGCTTGCCGCGTAAATTGTAGAGATGCAGGGGACCTGTTTCAGGAATTGGGCTGCAACTATTGCCGCTGTCCGGCGCCCGCCCGATGTTAAAGGAAATCCATAATATTCAAAAAACTTTTTCTGGACTTCCTCAGCATAATTCTCGCCCTTTTCATAAAGATCCTTGAAAATATAGCGGAGTTCACGGGCAAGCTCCTCAGCAGCGTCAGCGATGGGCCAGTCGATCCGAACATGAAAGTGAGAAAGACTGTACCTATTTCTGGCCTTGACACTCGGGTCCCGTTGAATAAGGAGGGCATAGTCAACAGGGAGCATGGCTTTGAGGAAGTCAGAGAAATGGGTCGTTTCAAAGAGTTTTATGTTCCTGAAATATCTCTTTGAAAACTGAACTGTTTCAGATCGCATCAAATTCTCTTTTGTCACTTTGTTTTCATCAAAGAAGCGTATGTACTTCTTGTAAGCGCCGGGAATTACATCCTCCATGAAAATGACAAGGAATCGGTTGTGCAATTCATACTCCACATCAGGAACGCGAGCTCTTGGTTTTAATTCCCGTTTTTCCACAAAGGGATATGGAACGTGCTGGTTTACAAAATTTTGATACGAGTCCACAAGACCGTACTGCAGAACATATTCATCCAGTTGGTCCCTAAGAGCTTCATAGACCGAACGTCGTAGTTTGTCCTGGCGGCTTAAGACTTCACGGAAGTTCCAGTAGCCCACAGGTCCTCCCTTTTACGTTATTCGTTATTCGAATAGAACCTAGCTCCGCTTCGCTCCGCAATTGGTCGAGTGGTCGCCCTGGCGCTTCGACTTGTTATAAGCTATCAAGCTATCAATCCAGGGTCTGGGCCAGGGGTCGAGTGGTTGATTGGGCCAGGGGTTGAAGGACTCTACGACTTGACGACTCGACTATTTAACGACTCGACTAAAGTCGTAGGAATTTCAATATGTTGTAGAAATTCCGAGATCCAATTAGGGCGAAGGCCCTAAGTTCTTATAGCGCAGTCCTGCGATGAAGTCAATATTCGTGTTTATTGTGTTTGTTGTGTCCATTGTGTTTGTTGTGTTAGTAAACTCAAGAAACCCAAGAAACCCAAGAAACTCAAGTCCTATCGTTTGATGATTCGGCTATTGGTGTGGTTAACACGCTCTATCCACTCATAGATGCGCTCGCGCCCCAAGTAAACAGGAATCACAAAGGCAAGATTGATAGCAATCAGTAAACTTAATGTGAGGTAATCTTTTTGAAAGACGTGGGTCCCTTGCAGGCTTAGCATCAGGGTGCCCGGCATCCGACCAATACCAGCCATGAGAATGAAGACCTTTGCCGAAAGACTTGTCAAGCCGAGGAAAATGCAAAGGTAGTCTTTTGGAAATCCTGGAAGAACAAAGAATATGAAAAATAAAATGGCCCCCTGGCGTTTCGCCAGAGCATCAAACCTGCGGAGGCGATTCTCTGGAATCCATTTTGCTACATAGCGTCTTCCCAGGATACGGCCCAGTGCAAAATTGATCGCCGAACCTGCTGTCAGACCAATGGTAGAATAGGCAAAACCGGGTAAGGTTCCAAAAAGATAACCGCCCACAAATCCGCTGGCTTCCCCAGGAATAGGAGCAAACACAACCTGCAAGATTTGAACTCCAACAAAGGCTATCGGTGCACCAATAGGCCCCCAGGCCCTCAGGAATGCCTCGACCTGTTCCTGGTTTCTAACAAGGGCACACCATGTTGCGATCCTTTCCCACACGGGGATCCACGGCAGTAAGACGACGAGACACAGGAATCCCACACCCGCAAGAACTAAAAAACACAGAGTAATTTTAGCGCGACAGGTCACAACGAAGGGGCTCTGGGAGACCGTTCCGTGGAATGGTCAGCTCTAAGCGATAGCGTGATTTGAGGTTATAATGGGAAGGAAGATCATATCTGAGGTTCTTTCCGTAAAATAGATTCCAGTGCGTGTTTAATTGAAGCATGGGCCAGGCAATCCGGTTTCCTTCCAAAACGTGAACAAATGCTCCGCCTGCGTCACTTAAACGTGAAAACAGGGATTCTTTATCAAATCCCAATTTTTTTGCGATCTCAGTGCTGTCGCCACCTGACGTGATGGTGTAGACGCCCTTTTGCTGGGCCTGCATGATTGCTTTTAATATGGAGCGTTCCGGCCCTTCAAACCCAGGCTCTTCGGCCTTTCCCACAGGACCCTTCTTATATATGGTCTTGGCCTTCAAAAGGCGCGACACAAACCGTTTGGTGGTCTTTTCTCCAATGCTCCAGATATTGAATTGATCCTTTTGGGGATGGTTATGGATTTCTGCAGGGGTCATGTTCACGATATTCGAGTTGTGCCGAACCAGAAAGTCAACCGGAGGTATGAGTTTTCTCCGTCCCACGGGACCACTGTAGAGGTCTACAAAAAACTTAACAAGGCCCTTGGTGACGTTTTTCTCCAAGAAATTATCTGTGGCCTCTCCAAAGTTGTATCGCTCATTCGGTCTGATCTCCTTGCTTAGGAGAGCGATAATCCCGACGGTTCCTGCCAGCAACACGTACGGGACTTTCTCAGAAAGGACCGAGTTCTTGATGAGACCCATATAATCGCCCACCTTCACACCACCAAAAATGGGAATGAAGGGGTATTCGATGATGTGGATGACCTGCTTGTTTTCCATCATTTCGACCTCGGACTGACGGCCCACCAGGTTCAGGACGTTAGTAAACCCAATCATGGAAGCGTGTTTGCGGTGCGAGGTGTTAAAAGCATCGTTGACATAGAAGTCGATCAGGGGTTCCAGGATGGAAACAAACCGGGACCCTCTGTTAAACTCATGAGGCCTGAGTCCGGGCTTGTCCAAAATATATACCTCATCCACGAGCAAACGAATATTGTTCAAAACCAGGATCTCGCCATCCTTTAATGAAAGGATCTTGTTGGTGATGGCTTTCTTTTGCGTTAGGTTGCCTAAATATTTGACCCGTTTTGGGGGCTGCCATGGGCGATTGATCAATTTCCTGATCATCCTGGCATGCTGGTCGAGCTCAATGAAATCGTCTTTGCCTGCCCGCCCTTGGTGACCGACGACGACCACACGCGCCCCGTAACCCGAAAGTTCTTCTAAAGTGAGAACAGCGCGACGAATTCTTTCAACGCCCGCGATGCGGCCGTTGCTATCAACCGGAACGTCAATTCCCGCTCGCACAAGCACGGTCTTGCCACCAAAGGCCTTTCGACCAAAAAGCTGCTTGTACTTTGTATGATACTCAACGGCAGTTATATCTCTCCTGCCGCTATTCCAGGCAAGGCGATAGATGATATCATCAATGGTCAAAAAGTTAAGATATGCGTTGACATTGTCAGTGGGGGGCAAATCCTTATTTGACCGCAGATCTTTGTCGGGGTTCTGATGATGCTGTATGACGTCCTCAATGGCCATTAAGAGCCCTCCTTTCGGCAAGCGTTCACGAAGTGTTGGAGTAATGGATAGTCAGGCGGAGACCCTAAGTTCCCCTGTAATTAAACGTCTCGGAATTTCTACAACCTATCGGAATTATACTTATTTATTGGCTCTGTTCCAAGCTCCATCTGGGAATAATGGAATATTGGAATGATGTAGAACATAAAAAGATGAAAATCCTTTTAAACCCATTATTCCATCATTCCATCATTCCATTATTCCGATTGTGAGCGAAGCGAATTAAGTTCGATTATTAGTACAATTGCAGCATAAAATCAACCCTGAAGCGCATGTTATGCCTTCATGAGTGGTCAGGGATCAGTGGTCAGTGACTTTCGATTGCGGATTGCGGACCATTCCCATGACTTTTCAAGCAGCGACCTGTATGTTATGCTTAATTTATGAAACCAGGCAAGAAAAGCCTTTGGGATTTTTTCGGCTTTGGGGTCCTGCTGGTTTGGCTTGTGATGATGGGTATCCTGGTCAAAAAAACCTATTTTGGGCCACCATCCGACGAACTTTCAATCTCTGACACGGCTGAGTCACTTGAGGAGAGCGAAACATGGATGGCCATCTATCACGATGAGAACAAGATCGGATTCACCCGGTCGCGTATCATAAGGCAGCCCGACGGTTATGTGGTTCTGGAAAGTGCGGTCATGAATCTGCGTGCCATCGGGGATGTGCACAGAGTCTCCACTGACATCGTAGCGCACCTCAACCAGGATGCATCCTTGAGATCCTTTGTGTTTCGGCTTGGTTCGGGTATGGTCCGTTTTGATGCCCGTGGCAGGGTTGAGGGCCAATACCTGGTTCTGACTACAGGGCTTGGTGGTGAGACAAGAGAATCAAAGATTGTGCTGAAGGAAAAGCCTTTTTTGTCGGCTGGTGTGTGGCCCCATCTTTCGAAAAAAGGACTTGTTGTTGGTGATCGCTATCGCCTCAGTCTTTTTGATCCATCCATCATGGCCCAAAGGCCCGTAGAGGTAAGTGTGGTAGGTCGGGAGACAGTTCTCTTAGACGGCAGGAAGTGGGACGCCTTTAAAGTTAAGACCACATTCGCGGGCCTGGACGTCCTTGCCTGGATTGGACCCAACGGCGAGCGCTTGAAGGAAGAAGGTCTAATGGGGCTTCGGCTGGTCAAGACCACGGAGGATCAAGCCCGTTTGGGGATTACATCTGATCCAGAGATCGACCTGGTAGAAGCAGCCTCGATTGCCTCTAATAAGATCCTGCCAGAACCCACAAATCTGATCTATCTAAAGATTCAACTCGGCGGGATTGACCCGGTAGGGCTTGACCTGAATACAGGACGTCAGCGCCTTACGGACTCTGTATTGGTAATTGCCCTTGAACCAAATCAGACCAAAAACGTTTACAAGGTTCAGCCGGAGATCTACCTGAAGCCTGATCTCCTGATTCAGAGCGACCACCCAACCATCAAGGCCCTGGCTCATAAGATTGTGGGTGGGATCAAAGAGGATGATGTCAGAGCGCGGCGAATTCTAAACTGGGTTTACGAATCTCTCGACAAGCGTGCCACTCTTTCTGTTCCCAATGCCCTGGATACACTCAAGGCCAAGGCTGGGGACTGCAATGAGCATGCAGTCCTTTTTGCTGCCCTCGCCCGGGCTGCCGAGATCCCTGCCGAAATCTGTATCGGTCTCGTTTACACACGTGGCCGATTCTATTACCATGCCTGGAACAAGGTCTTCGTGGGGGAGTGGATAACAGCGGACGCCTTGATGGGTCAAATGCCAGCAGATGTGACCCACATTAAGTTTGTTGAAGGAGGTCTGGATCGGCAGGCTGAGATGGTGCGGGTCATCGGCCGGGTTAAGCTGACGGTGCTTGAGGCACGATAGGCGCAGAGCGCATAGAGCAGAGCGCATAGAGCAAACGACAAGAACGTAAGAACGTAAGAACGCTATGCGCTACGCGCTTTGCGCTATGCGCTATGCTCTCTGGAATAACGAATCATGATTAGCCTGATACACCTGACAAAGCGTTTTGGCAGGCTCACTGCCGTCAATGATGTGAGTCTGGAGATTCCAACAGGTGAGATCTTTGGTTTTCTGGGGCCAAATGGGGCAGGGAAGACCACGACTATTAAGATAATAGCCGGTATCCTGGAGCCTACGGAAGGGACCGTCATAATCGACGGTAAGAACCTGGCTGAAGATCCGGTAGGAGCCAAACAGGTGACCGGTTTTATTCCAGACCGGAGTTTCCTTTACGAAAAGCTTTCCGGCGTTGAATTCCTTCAGTTTGTGACATCGCTCTACGGGATGGATAAGCGCCGCTCAGAAGCAAAAACAAAGGAACTCCTGGCCCTGTTTGAGATGGAGCCGTGGGCCGGAAACCTGATCGAAAGCTATTCCCACGGCATGAAGCAACGGCTGGTTATGTCAGCTGCTCTCATACACGAGCCAAGGGTGATTGTAGTCGATGAACCGATGGTGGGATTGGATCCGAAAGGCGCAAAGCTGGTAAAAACCATCTTTAAGTCCCTTGCCAGCAAGGGTGTAAGCGTTTTTATGTCCACCCACACTCTCGCCGTTGCCGAAGAGATGTGTGACCGTATAGGAATAATACACGAAGGTCGCTTGATTGCCCTCGGAACTGCCTCCAAGCTCAGACAGAAAGCGGGTGCCGAGGAGCATGACCTTGAGGCTGTCTTCTTGAAACTGACCGAGGATGCCCAGAGCGGGGGAAACTAGAGCCCGGCCTTGCTACCCCACAGTTCATAGCCGTAACGGTCTGGCCTCCAGGTGGGATTCTCATCGGCCAGAATAAAACTGCCACCAAAGCGGGCTCAAAGGGTTCTGATGGAAGAGCTTAATGACATGTATGTTCAAGGGGCACAGTCCATTCTAACAGGTTTTACTATTTTGTTGCCTGCCATAGAAACGAATGATCCAGCCCTGACTCAAACGGCAAACAAGCACATTACTGAGGGGACGCAGAAGGGTGAGGAGTGGCGAATGGTATCAAGGTAATAGTTGAAAAAAAAGGCCCGGATCAAAAAAAGATTGACCCGGGCCCTTGAATTAATTCCGGCAGCGACCTACTCTCCCACTCAGTTACCCGAGCAGTACCATCGGCGCTGAA
>JAGMBW010000076.1 GCA_023129535.1 Desulfobacterales bacterium | reverse complement strand
TCGAAATGACAGTTTTGCTTAGTTTTCGTTTAGATGCTTATGATTCAATTGATTCAATTGAATCATAGGAAAAATAGTTTGTCAAGGAAAAAATGAAAAAAAGACTAGATTTCTGGGAGGAGGATATTGATTTGGGCACCGGGGAAATGTGTCAACTTAGATACCCTTTCTTTTCCATAGGCCCATTCAGGGATGATAGAAAGCTTTGCAGTTCCTGATCGGATGGAAAGTTTCCCGTTCCATTGATTGACAAAACGCCGCACTGCGGCTAATCCATGCCCTCTTCCTGCATCTGCATATCGTGATGCTCCGTGGAGCAGGGCCTTTTCTATGGAATCAAAATCGTTTTTTAATGAAAACCGCTCTGATAAGGATTTTCTGAACCCGATTCCGGTGTCCATAACAGCAATCTTGACCACATTTTTTCCCATACCCTGAAAGCGGTATTTCTGTATTCCTACAAATCCAGTACGTTGACTATGCTCGAGGATATTCTGGCATACCTCTGAGAGGGCCACTATGAAGCCATTTATTGCCCTTTCATCATAATGTAGGTGCCTCGTAAGTATGGCATGGGCACGGTCTTTCACCTTTCCCACTATGAAATGAATATCATCCGATTCTTCTATCCGCGTAATCTCAAGCAAGACATCAGAATAAGAACTTCGCCAATATCTCTCGGGTATCTCCGGTTTAATAGGCTCAAGCCTGAAATATTTGGCTGCAAACCTAAAAAAGTCCATTCGTTCTAAGTACTTGAGTACATCTTCTGATTTGGGAAGATAAAGGGTTTTTGGATTGCTTGCTGTTTGAAAGACCCTCCCCATTTCAAGGAGTCCAACCATTCCATAAGGGTCTATGAAGGACAGGGCCTGAAGTTCAATTCTTGATGATTTTTCGAGGTATTGGAGAACCTGTTCAAAGGTCTCTTCTGTTATCTGTTTCATTTATTTCTTGAAAAATATATACATGGCCAGACCGAGGAGGATCACAGCGAAGATTTTCTTGAAATTGGCGGTTGAGACATGCTCTACAAGGCGTGCCCCAATCTGCGCACCGATAATGCCGCCCAGACCAAGTAAGATCCCGGCCTTATAGTCCACATTAGCCAACTTATTATGAGCCAGAAGGGCGGAAAGAGAGATGACTACGATGGCGAGAAAGGAGGTGCCTACTGATTTCTGTGCGGAAAACCCTAAGAAAAGCAAGAGGGGGACCATCAGAAAGCCGCCTCCCAGACCAGAAAAAGATGCCCCGATGCCAACGAGAATGCCGCAGAGAACCATCATTAGAATACTTGGGTTCATTGTTCCTCTCTTTGCGATGTTTCACAGATTGACGTTCGAAGTTCTTCGCTTCCAGTACTCCATTTCTCCAGTACTCCCGGTGGCCCGGAGGCCAATTGCGGGAAAGCCCCTAAATTCCGTTGCAGTACCCCGAGTGAGCGAACTGCCGAATGCCCAGGCTGGAGAATCGGTCAATGTCGGTTATTATCTCCAGTCCGGGCACCAGGGCTCGCACGACGGGTATATCAAGATCCGCTCTGGTCAAATTTGCATACATCGGATGATAGCCATTCATAATCAAGAGTCTTTCCAACAACCTCAGGTCTTCTCCAACATCCCCCGAGGCGTAATTCGGAAGCTCCTCATATTTTACGGCTTTTATGCCCTCAGGTTCAGGCACGGAGCCAGGCCGGTTTAGATAGAGATATGGCACCTCGGTCAGCGCAGAGACAACTGCTCTCTTGCCATCCAGTCCGGCCCCGCATCCCTTGACAATTTTTCCGCCAGGCCCCTGAATGAAAGCCTTGTAGCAGGGGATGCCGAACTCGGATGTGATATCCAAAAATTGAATGTGGATTCCCTTTTCCGCGGAACCTTTAAGAATATGCCTTATCCGAGGATCATCCGATTCCAGCAAAAAGCACCTCTGCCGAGAATAGGGCATCACCCTTTCTGCATCTCTTTCAACGACTTCCAGCAAAGCGCGCAGCTTAGCCTCTTCCACACTGTTTCCGGCAGCCAGACCATTAGAGGGCAAACCAGTGGTAAGGCTAATTTCGTCAAGATTGCAGAACAGAAAGACCAACTGGGCAGGCACAAAAATAGAATGGTGCCCGTCCTGATCCACCTTTTCAGCAGGTATCCAATAGAGTTCCTGGTTTTGGTACGGAACTTCCAGATTCATATCATTCGGATCGAGGGCGTCATGACCGTCTTTTACCAGATCTTTATAAGGGGCCTTGATAAGCGGATAGCTGTTCTTATAACCAGGAATCCTGTCCGAATGAAAACTTGCGAAAGCCGAATACCTTTCAACCATTTCCATCAAATAGGACGCTCTTGCCTCGTGAATATCGAGACCTTTCCCATAGCTTCTTTGGATACCGGCCAGTTGCCACTGGTTCCTCCCTGCTGATACGGTAACATCTACCTTCCATGGCATCAGCAGGACATGTGGGATAAGGCTGGCTTGTGTTGTCATTTCTGGCCCGGCTATAATGCCTCGATCTTGTAGCTTTTCCATGGCCCCCCTGGCTGTCTGCTCTGGATTTGGTCCTGGCATAACACTCTTCTGAGAGACCTTTCGGGCCACTTCATCCCATATGTCCTCGATTGATACTACCGTGGCCTTCCAGGCCTCGATCACATCTCGATCAAAAGGGACGGCGCGTTCTAAAGACTTTAAGGTGGGCAGGAGTTTGTGCCCATAAGTGTTTTCAGAAAGAAGGTTTATCCAATAAAGATTATCCCCGTGGTTTTGTCTCAAAAACCATCTTATATATATAAGTGGTGTGTATTGTGCCAAATGTATGACATCAATTCCATCGAACCTTTTCCTTAAAGCGTGCAGCTTATTGTTGAGAATACAGGTTTCATACATTAATGCTAACAAGTAAACATCATTTTCCTTGCCTTTCTTTATCAACAGATCAACAAGATTTGGTCCAAAGGTTCCGGTTATATCAAGCAAGTACTTATGCATAAAGTCGTCGTAGGGGTGTTCCCGCATGTATTCTAACGCCCTTTCAAAATCCAGGTCTTCACAGGGCAGGCAGGCAAAACAACCCATGCCGATCTCCGTGCCAACGCGCTCCATTTGATATCTCATGAAATCATCCATGTTCAATACTCTTGACAGTTTTTTCCCTTTTGTCAAGACTGTTGAATAGGGGTTTATACTCTTCACAGAAGAGGAGAAACTGTCAAGAGAGTAACGTGATCCCGGAGGGCCTGGAAAGAGCCAGCGGTTGACCCTATCTGCTAAATGGTGTATATGAAAGGCCCTGTCCAAATGCGAGACTTGAAAGGAGCGCAGAGATTGTGGCAGATGCAAAGAAAGATACCCTGTTAGCACAGATTCGCTTTGCTTATAAGAAGCCTATTGTCCTCGGAGAGTACCCTGCGAAAGAAAGTGAGCCCCTGGAGTACTGGATAGACCGGTTTTTAGACGAAGAGGTTAGCCAGTATGCCTTTTCAAACATAGCGCAGGTGTTCAGTGACCACGGACGTGCCAAAAAGCTTTTGTTACTCTATCTTGAAGAACAAGGAGCCATTGAGGATAGTGGCCTTGAGTTGGAAGAAAAAAAAATGCTTAAGGCCATGTTAAAGGCGTGATTTAGCATCACAGACGCGTTTATGTCGATCTTATCACCTACTGCCTACTTATCTTATTGTCCAGCATCGAGCATCCAGTAACCAGCATCTCTATGCTTCAAAAGGAAAAGGGCGAGAGGGACACTGCATCATGGAGCTTGACGACACTTCCCGTGTAGCCGTAGTTGGAGGTGGGCCGGCAGGGTCGTTCACCAGTTATTTTTTGCTGGAGATAGCCGACAGGGTGGACCTGGACATCGGCCTGGATATTTTCGAGTCTAAGGACTTCTCCCGCTTTGGCCCTCCGGGCTGCAATCACTGCGGGGGTATCGTCTCCGAGTCGCTGGTACAGATGCTGGCCACCGAAGGAATCGTTTTGCCGTCAAGCGTTGTGCAGCGCGGCATTGAGGGTTACATGCTTCACAGCGACGAGGTGACAGTTCGGATTGATACCCCCCTCCACGAGAAGCGCATTGCAGCCGTTTACCGGGGAGGGGGCCCCAAGGGTGCCAAGAACGTTACCTGGGAGAGCTTTGATGCTTACTTGCTAAACCTTGCCCGGAAAAAAGGGGCCAATCTTGTTCGGGCCAAGGTCCAAAAGATAGGCCGCAAGGACGGCCGTCCCGTGATCACTGCCGGAGGGGAGTCATTTGGCCCCTACGACCTCCTGGTGGGCGCGGTCGGGGTGAACACGAAATCCCTGGAACTGTTCGATGACCTGGGGCTGGATTACGGCCGGCCGCAGACTACACGGGCGTTCATCGGCGAGCTTCACCTTGGACGGAAGCTGGTTAATGAGGTCCTGGGCGATTGCATGAACGTTTTCCTTCAAGACATCCCTCGTTTAGAATTCGCCGCTCTCATCCCCAAAGGCGAGTATGCCACCATGTGCCTCGTGGGCCACCAGATCGACAGAGCTCTGGTGGAGGGTTTCCTGCAGTCCCGGGAGGTACGCCGTCTGTTTCCACCGGAGATCGGTCTGCCGGACAGGGTGTGCAACTGCCGTCCGTTGATGAATATCGGCGGTGGGGGCCGGCCCTTTGGTGACAGGGTGGTCTTGGTTGGTGACTGCGGCGTGACCAGGCTTTACAAGGACGGCATCGGTGCCGCCTACCGCACGGCCAAGACCCTGGCTGTGACCGCTATCTTCTCAGGGGTATCCAAGCGCGATTTCCGCAAGTTCTATTGGCCAATGTGCCGCGCCCTGGCCAATGACAATCTTGTCGGCAAATTCATATTTTGCTTTTTAACCTTGATCAGGAAGTGGACACCCTTGCGACGGGGCGTGCTGGCTATGGTCGTAAAAGAGCAGGCAAAAGTGGGCGAGAAAAGAGCCATGAGCATGGTCATGTGGGACACGTTCACGGGCAGCGCGCCTTACCGGGATATTCTCCTTCGGACCCTAAGTCCACTCTTTCTTGGCCGCCTGTGCAAGGAAGTGGTCAGGGCGTTTTTTTGTCGTGAACGGGTACGAAGGGGGGAGGGGCAATGTTAAGGTTCGCCAAGCTCGGAAAAGTGTACAAGGACGGGGAGAGGATTGTCACGCAGGGCGACGCGGGCGAGTGCATGTATGTTGTCCAGAGCGGGAAGGTGGAGATCATGCTGGAGAGTTCGGAGCGCAACGTCACGCTAACAGTGCTAAAGCCTGGCGAATTCTTCGGTGAGATGTCGCTTTTCACCAAATCACCCCGCTCGGCCACAGCCGTGGCCAGGGGAAAGGCCCAGGTGCTGACCATCGATAAGAAGGGCTTCCTGAAGAGGATCCACCAGGACCCTTCCCTTGTCTTCCTGATGCTCAAGAAACTCTCCAAGCATATTCAAGCCCTGAACAGCGAGGTAATGCGGCTGGAAAATGCCCTGGCCGAAAAGGAGATAGGTCCTGCCACCGTGTCCAAACGTTGATCGGTTCGCTCTCATCTTTTCCTACCCCTTTTGCTCCCAAGCTTGATTAGTAACGGTTCACCTGTTCCCTTCCCGTAACCCCCCTGAATCCCCCTTTAGAAATCGAGCGGGGAGTATAGAGCATGGAGCAAAGGGCAAGGGCCAGGGGGTCTTCTTACTCCATGCTCCATGCTCCATGCTGAGCGAAGCGAAAAGTGGGCTCCCTAGCGCATATGTGTGGCGTAGTTAACAATTATTATTACTTGACTTTATTGCAGATTTTTGTTATGAGATAAACTAATATCTTTAGCACGCGAACAGGCTTGATGGAAGACATAAAAGCAAAGAAGTCTGAAATTAGAAGAACAACCTTAGGTCGGCGTGATGCACTCTCGAAAGAGGAACGCTCTGAAAAGAACGCGGTTATAATGGGCAGGTTATTTGGCTTCGCCAATTTTGTGGAAGCCAGGATTGTTCTGTTTTACATGAGCTACAACGCCGAAGTGGATACCGAGCCTATGATTCGCAAGGCCTTGGGGCTTGACAAGATTGTTGCCTTACCTCTAATTGATCAAAAAAAAAGGAAAATCTTGCCCTGCAAGATTGATGACGTTGATCGGGACGCACGGCCAGGCTATCGGGGCATCCGCGAGCCGATTCCACAGCGGTGCAAACAGATTGCGGTGCAACACATTAATCTGGCTATTATCCCGGGCGTAGCCTTTGACGAACGTGGAGGACGCATAGGCAATGGCACGGGCTTCTATGACCGATTCATTCCTCATCTCGACATCACCACAAGAAAAGTAGCTCTTGCCTTTGAGTGCCAGATAGTGTCCCAGATTCCTATGGAGCCTCACGACCGGTATATCGACATCATCATTACTGAAAAGCGCATCGTCTACAAGATCTGATGTGACCGTTCACGGATTCATTTATGGTACTCCTTAGCTGCTTGCAGCCCAAACGCAGAAAGGAGTACTCCACTACTCCAACACTCCGTGAACAGTTACTTTATCCCGCAACCGAACTTACCACTGAAACGCTGAATTCTCCCAACTCCTCAGGGAGATCAGAAAATACAACCACAAAGGGAATAACCTTGCCGGACGGAATCCTGAAATTGGATCGTTCATCCCCGAATTTGTTGCGTAATTTGGCGTCCATGGTAGCCTTATCCAGGGTTTGGAGGTCAGAATCTGACAAGGTATTGCCGCAGTATGGGGTTTTCCTTTGAATGGGTTTCCCATCTATTGAATAGACAACCCCTCTTACCATGATGAAGTTCCGGGCTTCAGGATAATCATTTCTGACTTTTCCTCTAATGACAACCAGGCGGCCAGCCGTGTTATTTTCGACAAATTCACTGGTTATGAGGTGTTCAAGAAGAGCTATGTGGAGGTTCCCGACGTCAACGGTAGCGGGCTCTGGCGCACCTGTGAGGGTTTCAAGAAACGGTATCCGGACATCAAAGCTTTTCAAAACGGTGTATGCACCGAAAGCCCCTCCTGCCAAAAGGCCGAGCGCCAACAAAATCATTACCGGTGTGCTAATACGCTTCCTTGCCCGTAGTGCTTCCTCGGCCACTTCTTCTTCTGGCTCTTCCTCTACTGCAGGTTCCTCTACCACGGTTTCCTTTACCAGGGCTTCCTCAACTATGGCCTCCCTTTCCTCGACTTCGGGTATTTCTTCCGGAGCGATTTTCTGTTCCGGCTCGACCTCTTCGGAGACGATTTCTTCACCACCAGGTTCTTCCTCTAAGAACACTTCTTCCTCAACGGCCGCTGTTTGTTCAGTGGTGGCTTCTTCTTCGATGCCGAGTTCCTTTAAAGAGATTTCTTCTTCGGCCAAAGTTTTTTCAGGCGCAGTCTCCTCCTCCAGGGTGAGGTCATCCCGGGAGATTTCTTCATCAGGGGTCGGTTCCTCAGCCGGAAGTTCTTCCGCTACGGCAGTGATTTCCTCGGTGACAGGTTCTTCTTCGAGGCCGATCTCATCTAAAGAGATCTCTAATTCTGCTTGAGGTTCTTCTTCTGGAGGCAGAGCTTCTTCAGGCGCGGTTTCTTCCTCCAGCGCGAGACCCTCAAACTCAGATTCTTCTTCAGCCAGACCAGCCAGATCTTCTTCGAGTTCCAGGGAAGGCTCAGGTTCTTCAACCGCCACGGGTTTGTACGCAGTAAATATGTGATGGCACTTGGAACATCTGACCTTGGAGCCTGATTCCTTGATCAGGTTTTCATCAAGGTTAAACCTTGTGTCGCAGTTTTCACAGGTTACGATCATGGCAGGCTCCTTTCTTTATGACAAAATGACCTAAACTAACACATAGGAAAATGAAATCATTTTTTAGCCACAGACTTACACAGACAGATCTTTCTTTGTTCGGGCATTTTGGCCGAGCAAAAAACATATCTGGTTTTGTCTGTGTGTGTCTGTGGTTAATAGGAATTGGAGCATTTTTATTATAGTTTTAGATGGTAGAGTTGCGGTAGCTGCCGATATTTCTGATCAAAGTCAAGGCCATATCCCACCAAGAATCCCTTCTTTTCAACCACATGCCCCACATAATCGATAGGTACCTCGACTTCACGACGCTCGGTTTTGTCGATAAAGGCACACACCTTAACGGATTTTGGGTGAAATCGTTGCAGATACTTCAGCAGGAAGGCAACAGTCAGGCCAGAATCGACAATGTCTTCAACGATGAGGACATCGCGGTTTGTTACATCAAGCTCGATATCTTTGGTTATCCGGACGGTTCCAGAAGATGCTGTGCCCGAGCCATAACTGGCCAGACGGACAAAATCGATCTGGACAGCAATGGTGAGCTCTCGCACAAGATCTGCTAAAAAGACAAAAACACCGTTTAGGACACCTATTATGCAAAGATCTTTTTCAGCATAGTCCTTTGATATCTGTTGTGCAATGCCTTTTACCTTTTGTGCGATTTCAGCCCTGGACAATATAGGGCTCATTTTTTCCGGCATAGATCGACCTCAAAGCCCAGTCTCTGACAGTTCCTGAATCAGGGACTTCTGTTTCTTATTCATGCGCTTGGGCATTTTGACGAGGATGCGCGCGTATAGGTCCCCCTTTTGACCCTTTTTCACTTCAGGAAGGCCGTATCCCTTCATGCGCATCTTGGTTTGATGCTGGGTCCCAGCGGTTATCTTGAGATTCAGGTTCTTCCCATCCACAGTTGGAATCTGTATCTGCGTCCCTAAAAGGGCCTCGGTTAACTTGATTTCTCGGTCGATATAAAGGTCATGGCCCTCCACCCTAAATAGGGGATCATCAAGCACCTTGGCCTGGATGTACAGGTCACCAGGTGGCCCACCAAAGGGCCCGGGCTGCCCCTTGCCGGCCAATCGGAGTTTTTTCCCGGTTGCCATCCCCTTGGGGATCTTGACACTGGTCTTTTGCTGTCTGCCAGCTTGCTCAAGGGCGATGATCTTAGTCGTACCGTGGAGTACCTCCTGGAGAGTCAGAGGGAGCTCATATACAAGATCCGATCCTTTGACTTGAGCCCTTTGACCGGTTTCATAGGCACTAAAAGGCTCTCGCCCAAAACCGAATGCATACTTTCGACCACGGCCCCGACCGCCCATAAATAGATTTGCGAAACTGCCGTTGTCGAAGCCAAACTCCCTGAAGATGTCGCCGAAATTGAAGCTCTTGAATATGTCTTCCTGTGAGTATCGCTGGCGGAAATTAGAGGCGCCAAAGGTATCGTAGTGCTGCCGTTTCTCCTTGTCACTCAAAACAGCATACGCCTCGCTGACTTTTTTGAACATTTCTTCAGCCGACTTATCCCCTTTGGTGCGATCGGGATGGTATTTCAGAGCGAGCTTGCGATACGCCTTCTTGATGTCACTATCGCTCGCATTTCTGTCAAGGCCTAAGATCTTGTAGTAATCGGTTTCAGACATTTTATGATCTCTTTTTCAACAAGCGTGGAATGAGGTATGATAGTGTGATATTCAAGTTATCGTCTACGGTCTATCGGTTACGCTGCTCGTTACGTCTAACTATTCGTTTATCGTTGTTCGGCCCGCCCTGGCGCGATAGAAGTTGGACAATGCCTCCGAAAGAAGAACCCGGTCTGGGCCAGGGTTACGCTGCTCGAAACGTCTGACGGTCGACGGTTACCGTAACGAGCTGCGCAACCGAACGACGTAAATTCCGTAACGAGCAGCGCAACCCCAACCCTTTGACGAATATTTTCAAGAAGAAGATTTCTATACATACATTTTATTAACAAATATAATTAAATTGGCTACAATGTCAAGGAAATAACAGGTTGCACAATGGGTCAAAACATCATGAGTCTATGTCCGGACAAAAGATTGGCAAACAGGTTTTCCCCCCATGCCATCAAAGAACACCTCGGGACTCGATGGCTTGGGCAACAGGCCATCTATTGCTTTGATGTCGTTGAATCAACGAATACAGAGGCGAACCGCTTGGCGCGACAAGGGGCTCCAGAAGGGACGTTGATCGTGGCTGATGCCCAAACCAGGGGGCGGGGCCGCCTGGGGCGCTCCTGGGTCTCCCCGCCAGGAGGCGGGCTATATGTTTCCATGATATTAAGGCCCGCCTGCCGGCCGGACTGGTTTCCAAGACTCACACTAACCGGAGGCGTGGCCGTGGCTTCGGCAATCCAGCAAACTGGAATGAGGCCTCAGCTCAAATGGCCAAACGACATCCTGATAGCTGGTCGGAAAGTAGGGGGTATTTTGACAGAGGCTGTCTTTCACAAGAGACGAATCGACTTTGCCATTCTTGGCATTGGAATAAATGTGAATACGGAGCGGCACGAGCTTCCGATTTCTCTCAGAAACGTGGCCACTTCCCTTCGACTCAGCCTTGGTGAACCAGTCTCACGGATTCATCTCTTTCAAATCCTGCTGCAGCAGCTCGAACAATGGTACGAGTTTTTTTGTGCAGGGGACTTTGAGACAATTCTTAAGATCTGGAGCGCATTTGACACCACTCTGGGGAGAGTAGTTGAGGTATTCCTCCCGCAAAGAAGGCTTGTCGGCCTGGCCGAAGGTTTGGAGTCAAACGGCACACTCCTGGTTCGGGACAAAAGGGGGCGCGTGCACAGGATCATAGCAGGGGATGTCGTGCGATGCAAAATCTAAAAAACAATCAGATTCCTGAAGAGGTCAAAAGCGTTCATCTCATTGCCATTTGCGGCACAGGCATGGGGGCGCTGGCTGCCATGTTCAAAGAAGCTGGATTCGAGGTGACCGGCTCAGATCATCACGTCTATCCTCCCATGAGCACTTTTCTTTGTGAACAGGGGATCCAGATTGCTCAGGGATTTCGGCCGGAGAACCTTTCTCACAGACCGGATCTTGTGGTGGTAGGCAACGCTGTATCAAAGGATAATCCAGAGGTGGTCCGCATGTTTGAAATGGGTTTCCCCTTTTGTTCTCTTCCGCAGGCCCTGAACCGGTTCTTTATTCATGGAAGGGCAGCCTTAACGGTCGTAGGCACCCACGGAAAGACCACCACTTCAGCGCTCCTTGCCTGGGTTCTATCCATAGCAGGGCTTAACCCTGGTTTTATGGTGGGAGGCATCCTGAAGAATTTTGATCGCAACTATAACATCGGTACTGGGCCTTACTTTATCGTGGAAGGAGACGAATATGACACGGCCTTCTTTGACAAAGGCCCCAAATTCCTTCACCACACGCCGTCGCGGGCGATCCTGACCTGTGTGGAATTAGACCACGCCGACATCTACCGGGATTTAGACCATGTTAAACAGGCCTTTGTCGATTTTGTCATCGCTATGCCTGAAGAGGCCGTTCTGGTCGCCTGGGATGGCATCCCTGCCATACAAGAGATCGTGGCCCGGGTCCCTTGCTGGATCGCAATGTACGGCTTTGGGGAAAGATCGCCCTGGCGACTTGAAAATGTTCGCTTTGATCGGCCCTGGACGCGTCTTGAAGTCACAAGGCGTGGGGAGGCATTTGGCACTTTTAAGACACCTCTCATGGGCCGTCATAATGCCCTGAATGCCCTTGCAGTTATTGCAGTAGCTGATGATTTACGAATACCGGTAGATCTTATATCCCTGGCACTTGAGACCTTCGAAGGGATCAAGCGTCGCCAGGAAGTGCGAGGAATCAAACGAGGCATCACGGTTATGGATGATTTTGCTCACCATCCCACTGAGGTGAGGGAGACACTTGCCGCAGTCCGCGCTTTTTACGGAAACAGCAGGATTGTGGCTGTTTTTGAACCACGAACCAATTCGAGCAGGCGCAAGGTGTTTCAAAAAGTATATCCTGGGTGCTTTGATGATGCGGACCTGGTCTGCATCCGAAAGCCGCCCATGCTGGAAAAAATACCGATCGAGGAGCGGTTTTCATCAGAGGAATTGACCAGGGATTTAAGAAACCGGGGGAAAGAGGCATACTATTTCCGGGATACCGATGCCATTATCGACTATCTGGCAAAGGCTGCAAAGCCTGGAGACGTGATCCTGATCATGTCGAATGGGGGGTTTGACAACATACACGAGAGGTTGTTGGAAAGATTATAAAAACACCACTTATCCCTCCCGGAGCCTTCGGATATCCCCGATGCGAATGGTGACCTTTGTGGAATCAAAATGCTCGATGAGTGGAATAGTATATTTGCGTGATACCCGTGTCATCTCCTTAAATTGCGGCGTGGTAATTTCGCTATTGGTCTTCAAATAGGATACCAGCCTGTTTTTCAAATTGTCTATGACACGTCTGTGAAAATAGAGGTCCTCCTTGACCTTGACAAGGGTTCCCTCTTCCAGCATGTGCACCAGGACTTCCTTTACATGGGCCGAATTCTGGCCCAGAGATGCCACCAGATCTCTGAAATATGGTGGTTGAAGCCCGCTTCGAAGGTAACTCTGTTCGATTCTGTGTCTGACATCCTTCTGATCGGCCTCCAATGCCACTCTGTGCCCGGAAAGGCGTATAACCTCTTTTTCCTGTATCACAGTGCTGTTCTTGGCCAAATCGTGAATCAGGACACCGAAGAGCTTGCTGCTCAATGAAGGGGCGAGCTTGGACTTTAACGCCTGCCTGGACATTCCCGCTTTTAGCGGGTGGTCTTTGTGATAGCCTTGCAGGATCTCTATAGCCTTCTGGCGAAGGCCATCAAAAATAGACCCGTGAATGAATGTACGATTTTCCCGGTCTACCTGGATGATCGCCCTTTGGGAAAGAAGGTATTGAAGGTGATGTTCCAGTTCCTTTTCGGAAAGGTTTGTCATAAGCCTCAATTCAGAAAAACCGACCCCCAGAATACCGGACTCTTTTCCGTGGTAAGTAATAATCTCTATGGCAGGACTCTCGGCCAGACGTTTAAGGTCGCTCACGAGTGATTTCTTGAATCGTTTGTGTTTTCTCGGAACCGGGTTCAGGATCTGGCCGCCCCCAGTGGTCCTGATGGGTGAATAGCTTCTGATCACAAATCGGTCATCCTTGACGACTGCCACAGGCGCGTCAAGCCGGAACTGGGTAACAGCAGTCTCACGTGGAGCTAATTCCTCGCGATCCAGGAGGATGGCGTAACCCAGGATCTCGCTTGTACCTGTATGGAATCGAACCTTGGTGCGGTTCTTGAGGGGCTTTTCATTGGACGGAAGGTATGTCAGGAGAGCATCTATCATGTAGCTGGGTTTCAAGGTATTCACGCTTCCCACGACATCGCCTCTAACTATGGCACTCCTGTCAATTCCCTGAAAATTTACGGCTGTCCTGGTGCTGGCGACAGCCTGGTCCACTGTCTGACCGTGTACCTGGATCCCGCGAACCTTTGACTGGATGCCTGAAGGGTAGATCATAATCGTTTCGCCCACCCGGACTGCTCCTGAGACCAGACTCCCGGTAACAACCGTGCCAAAGCCTTTCATAGTAAAGACACGGTCAACGGGCAGGCGGAACAACCCGCCTGAGGTACGCTCGGGAACTGCTTTGCACAAGGTTTCCAGGGCCTCAAGAAGTTTGGGGAACCCCTCGCCGGTCAGAGAAGAAACCGGGATGACAGGGGCGCCTTCCAGGAAAGTCCCTTTTAGAAATTTTTGAACATCATCCATAACGAGGTCCAGCCACTCTTCATCCACCGTGTCAATCTTGGTCAGGACCACAAGACCGTGCTTGACGTTCAGAAGGCTGCATATATGAAGGTGCTCCTTTGTCTGGGGCATGACCCCCTCATCAGCCGCAATAATCAAGGCTACAAGGTCGATGCCGGACGCGCCTGCCACCATGTTCTTGACGAATTTTTCGTGGCCCGGCACGTCCACAATGCCTACGCGCTGGCCACCGGGAAGGTCAAGCCAGGCAAAACCCAACTCTATGGTAATTCCCCGGACCTTTTCCTCCTTTAGGCGGTCCGTGTCTATGCCGGTGAGGGCCTTGATCAGGCTGGTCTTACCATGGTCGATGTGGCCTGCGGTGCCCAGAATAATCTGTTTCAACGATCAGCCCTTCCTTATGGTCCCCTTTTTTCGCTTGCGAAAGTATTCCATGATGTAGGCCAGGCCAACCAGGAGCATGGCCAGCCCCAGGATGCCCACGATGGTCGCCTTAGGATGAAAAAATCGTGTCAGGAGGACGGCAAAAAACGCGGCCAAAATGGCCCGCATCACAAATATGTTGAATGTAGTCACAGAAACACCTGTATATAAACATTGTAACCGTTCACGGGTTCA
>JAGMBW010000075.1 GCA_023129535.1 Desulfobacterales bacterium | reverse complement strand
CGTTCGAGTCGGGCCGGGCGTGCCAGGGCTCATGGGGTCTTCATTTTTTACACAGTGTTCCGCGGTGTCAAGAATGAAGACCTGACCTCGGGTCTATTGTGTCCATTGGGTCCATTGAGTTCATTGAGTCTGTTGAGTTAACACAACAGACACAACAAACACAACAAACCATGCATGAGCAGATCCAGATCGCTTGTATTTTTTCTGTCATATTTCCTCTATTTTTTCACCTTCTGGATGGTGCTCGCCTATCTGCCCCTCATCTTTAAAGCCTACCATTTTACCGATCAGCAAATAGGATTTGCCATTGGCCTCAACTCGCTTTCAAGCATCCTCCTTGTGCTTCCCTTTGGTGTATTTTCAGATTACTTTTCCCCGAAAAGGACACTGACTTTAGGCGCCATTTGCTTCAGTGGCTATTTGGCGCTCCTTATCACTCTGAAAGATTTTTACAGCATCTGCGGTGCGGTTATGCTCGGAGGCGTAGGTGCTGCGACCATCAGGGTGATCTTGATGTCTCTTTACCTGAAGCTGATCCATAGCGTGGAACGTGGAAAGAAGGTGGCATTTCTACACCTGGGTGGTTATCTCGGTTTTGGATCCGGTCCGCTTCTGGGCGGATATATCTATGAAACCTTTGGTGCAATGCCGATGATAAAGGGGGCGTTGGTAGTTTCGATGATGATCGTATTCTTAACACTGTTTCTGGAGGATGCGCCACCTGTGGTCTTCAGCTTCAAGGACTACAAGAGAGATATAAAGGAGCCGGATGCCCTGTTCCTGATCGCCCTGGTCTTTATTCTTGGCACTCACTTCGGGGTGGAACAGTCCAGCATCAGTCTCCTGATGAAGGATGTCATCGGTTTGGGCAAAAAGGAGATAGGCCTCGTATTTTTTGCCCTGGGAGGCTGGATGGCCATTCTGGTCCCCTTTGCGGGCACTCTTATGGACAAAAAACGGAGGGTGTTCTTGTTGTTCGTTGTAGGACTTCTGATTTCAGGCTGTTTTCAGTTTATGACGCCCTTTGCCAGCACGCTCTGGGGACTCCTGATCATAAGGATGATTCATACTATGGGTGACACCCTGGCGATCTTAGAGTCTGACGTGCTGACCGGTCTTTTTTTCCCGGCCGCCAGACTGGGCGGCAATTCGGGTCTCATTTTTTGTGTCAGGACGTCCGCAATATTTCTTTTTGCCGCTTTTTCGGGCTGCCTGAACCATGCCTGGGGTTATAAAGTGCCTTTCTTTATAAACGGGATTATGGTATTCGGATTTTCCCTGATCGCCCTTTTGTATATTCTCAAAGGAAGTGAGCTAAAATGCCTAAAGTGCCTAAAGTGAGCTAAAGTTGAGGCCCGCCCTGGCGCTACTTGCCCAAATCAATCTGCTAAGCCTATAGTCCCGGTCTGGGCCAGGGACTTGAAGAAACCTTTTGTAAAGATTGGCTTTATTCCTTTAACTTTAGGCACTTTAGTTCACTTTAGTTCACTTTAGGCACTCCGTGATTGACAATCAACAATCAACAATCAACAATCGGATAACGATAAAGGAAAAAGCTGATGTCAGACAGGCAGTTGCTGGTGCTGGCGACACGAAATGCCGGAAAAACCCGAGAGATAAGGGAGTTTTTGAGTGACTTTCCGGTGAAAATAAAGAATTTGGACGATTTCGGCCCGATCCCGTTGGTTGAAGAGGATGGTACAACCTTTGATGAGAATGCCTATAAGAAGGCTTCTTTCACAGCTAAGGTGCTGGGGTTGCCTGCTCTGGCCGACGATTCCGGCCTTGAGGTGGATGCCTTGGGCGGGGGTCCGGGGGTCTATTCGGCTCGCTATGCAGGGCCGGGTGCTACTGATGCAGAAAACAACGCCAAGTTATTGCGCGAGATGGAGGGCAAAACCAACCGGGCTGCTGCCTTTATGTGTGTGATTTCCATCGCGGTCCCTTCTGGTGTTGCCCTTACATATGAAGCGCGGTGTGAAGGGCTTATTGCCGAGGCCGCCGCAGGGGAGAACGGATTTGGCTATGATCCTGTGTTCTACTACCCTCCGCTCAACAGGACCTTTGCCCAGCTTTCCAGGGAAGAGAAAAATCGGGTCAGCCACCGCGGAAAGGCCCTGGCAGAACTGAAGGAGGAGTTTGAAAAGGTCCTGACATGGATTCGGCAAAGGTTGTGATTCGGGCGGTTTTTTTGTTGACATATTTTGACCTATAATGGAGTATTGGAGTAATGGAGTGTTGGAGTGATGGAATACCTGGCTGCGTCTGCCTGTCCGTTTACTCCAATACTCCAATACTCCAGTACTCCAGTAAGAGCGAAGCCCCTAACTTGACAATAACAGGACAACAAGGAAAGTAACTTTATGGAACGTAATATGATAGAACGGAAACGAGCCGTGATTACCGGGGTGGGAGTCGTTACTCCCATTGGATCCGGAAAGCAACAATTTTGGGACGCCCTCATGGAAGGCAAATCAGGTGTGGACCTTGTAACAAGATTTGACACCTCAAAATTCAAAACCAGGATCGGTGCCGAGGTCAGGGACTTTAATCCCCTACATTACGGCATTAAACCCAAAGATGCCAGGAGAATGGACCTCTTCACCCAGTACGGGGTTGCTGCAGCCGGTCTTGCCATCGAGGATGCCGGTCTTGAATTGGCCGAGTATAATGATCGGGTAGGAACAATCATAGGGACAGGGATCGGCGGTTTGATGACCCTTGAAGAAGAGAAGAGAAAATTGGTTGAAAGTCAAAACCCGTCAAAGGTCAGCCCGTTTCTTATTCCCATGATGATGCCCAACGCCGTCAATGCGAATGTGAGCATCATGTTTAAGCTGACCGGGACCAGCCCCTGTCCGGCCAATGCCTGTGCCACCGGTTCATATGCCCTGATATATGCCTCCAAGGATATTGCGCTGGGCGATTTTGATGTGATTGTAACCGGGGGGAGCGAGGCAATTCTTACGGAGATTGCAGCAAGTTCATTTGCCAATATGAAGGCATTGTCCCGGAGGAATGAAGATCCGAAGAGGGCGTGCCGGCCCTTTGATAAAGACAGAAGCGGCTTTGTGATTGGTGAAGGGGCAGGGGTGGTAGTTCTTGAAAGCCTCGAACACGCCCTCAAGAGGAATGCAAGGATCTATGCGGAGATCATAGGGTATGCAACCAACACGGATGCCTATCACATTACGGCTCCTGATCCGGGGGCAAGGTTGGTAAAAAAGGCCATGCTCGATTCCCTGAATATGGCTGGCCTGGAGCCAGGAGACGTTGATTATATCAACGCCCACGGCACTTCAACCAGGCTCAATGACAAGGCTGAGGCAGTGGCGATTCAGGAGGTATTCGGGGATTACAAGGTGCCGGTAGGCTCTATCAAGTCAATGATCGGACACCTTATCGGGGCTGCCGGAAGTGTTGAAGCCGTGGTTTGCGCTCTGGCTATGGAAAAACAGATCATCCCGCCCACCATAAACTATGAAACACCTGATCCCGAGATGGATCTAAATATCATCACCGAACCGACCCCCGCGAAGCTGGATGTGGTAATGAACAATTCCTTTGGTTTTGGCGGGCACAACGCTGTGATGGTATTGAAAAGATTCACGGAATAAGATTAGCCTATTGAGCCCGTTTGGCCCGTTGTCATTGGTCATTCGTTATTGGTCATTTGTCGTTTGTCATTGCGTATTGGGTATTCGATATTCGTGCTGTTTTGGCGCAGGGGTTGCGCCTGACGGCTTGACACGAAGTGAAGCCTGCGCCAAAACATGCACTTCGTGTCAAGGCGTCCGCCGCAAACTTAAAACTTGGCGTTTGGTGCTCACCTGCTCACTTTCCCACTTTCTCACGTGCTTACTCCTTACTCCTTACTGCCTACTGCCTACTGACCCCTGACCCTTCACCAGGCCTTCAACCTTCTCCCGCGTTGCCGACCGCACCAGCACCTTCTTGGTTTTGCTACTCTGGCCCCGCACGATTTCCACATCGGATTTGCGCACCTTCAAGGATCTGGCCAAAAACTCAATACACATCCTGTTGGCAGCCCCTTGAACAGGAGGGGCTGTCACCCTGATCTTAACGGCATCGCCCCTTAGACCCACGATTTCATTCCTGGATGCTCCCGGTTGAATGGCTGCCTTGAAGATAACCCCTTCAGGGGTTTCCTGAATCCACATAGGAAAATCAATTGGGGATTGAGGGATTGAGGAATTTGGGAATTGAAGGTATATCTACCCTATTCTAATCCCTGAATTCCTCAATCCCTGAATTCCTCAATTCCCTTTTTTGATCTGGTTAATGATCCGGGTTGAAGAAACCGGCTCGGTGATTGGAATCAGGACAACACGGCCGCCAGAGCTCTCCACGATTTCCCGCCCTAAGACCGTTTCGGTGGTATAATTACTCCCTTTGCTCAGGATATCGGGTCGAACGGCGTCAATGAGATGCTCAAGATCCTTTGTGGAAAAAAGCGTGACGTAATCCACGCAATCGAGGGCGCTGATGATTCGAAGGCGCTGCTGCGCCCCTACAATTGGCCGATCCCCGCCTTTAAGAGCCCTCACAGATTCGTCGTCGTCAATAGCTACAATGAGCACGTCACCCATTTTCTTCGATGCGGAAAGGAGTTTTATATGTCCTACATGAAGAAGATCAAAGCATCCATTCGTCATCACAACGGTTTTGCCTTCCGCCCGAAGGCGTTCCGTTATGGGAACCAGCTCAGACACCGTCTTTTGTTTAGCCATGCTTCCAACGGCAGGTTCAAGAGCCCTCTGGATCTCTTCCCGTGAAACCGTTGCTGTGCCCACTTTTCCAACCACGATTCCTGCTGCAACATTGGCAAGGGCTGCAGCCTGTCGAGAAGAGGCCCCTGAGGCGAATCCCAAACCGAGCACGGCCAAAACCGTGTCACCCGCCCCGGAGACATCAAAGACCTGGCGGGTCTCAGCCGGGATCTGGTAAGGCTTTTTCCCGTGCTCAAAGAGAACGATGCCCGCCTGGCCACAAGTCAGGAGCACCTTTTGCACCGGAATATCCTCAAGCAACTTCTGACCTGCTGCCATAAGGGACGCATTGTCAACAATTTCAACCCCGGCTGCCAGAGAGGCTTCCTTCTTATTGGGCGTGATCGCCGTGGCGCCTGCGTATTTCTTGAAGTTAAGCCCTTTGGGATCGACGATGATTGTTCTATTATTCTGGTTTGCCACGTCAATGACCTGTCGCAATAGCATTTCCGTAAAAAGCCCTTTGCCATAGTCCGAGAGCAGCACCACGTTGAAGCTGTCAATGTGCTCCCGGACAAATTGCACCAGCCTGGTCACGTGGGCCTGTGATATTTCCTGCTTTGTTTCCCGGTCTATCCGCAGTACGTGCTGGTGCCCTGCAAGGATGCGAGTTTTTTTGGTAGTAGACCTGGTCGGATCGTGAATGAGACCTGTGGTGTCAACACCCAATGCCTTGAAAAGCTTGAGCAGCGCAAGAGCATTTTCACCCCGACCAATCACACTTGCCACCGAGACCTTTGCGCCAAGGGCAACAAGGTTGTTCACCACGTTGCCCGCACCCCCAAGGGTACTGCTCTGCTGGTTGACCGAAACGACCTGGACCGGCGCCTCCGGGGATATCCGTTCCACGACACCCCATAGATACTCATCAATCATTAGATCACCGATCACAAGGATACGGCACATGTCAAATCTTGAGAGATCGATGTTCATAAAGCCTCTCAGTATCTAAAGACCCGTTTAACACACCCTTTACCATAGCCACATACGCCGGTCAAGATAGGCCTTTTTAGATTGGCCCCACTTTTCCCTTGACAAATTGAGCCTGTTCAATATTAGACGTTGAGTACGTCGCTCCATTTTCCGGTTTTCTTGTGTTCGTAAAGGACATTCGAAGTATGGCATCCCGTGAACGATTACAAATCTATGACAACCGGAGTTTAAGGAGAACATGACTGGCAACGGTTTGGCTATACAGGCTTTGTCGATGCTTTTTGGGAGAACACTTAAAAAGACCTGTAGTGACAGTGCTTGGAGTCAATGACCGCCAAGAAACTTCTTGTTCACCTGGCTCTCTTTTGGTTCCGGTTTGTCCCGGTTAGGAAGAAGAATATATATGTTACCAAACCTGATCATCATTGGGGCGATGAAGTGTGCAACGACCAGCTTGCATTACTATTTGAATCTTCATCCAGAAATATTGATGTCACCGGAAAAGGAGTTGAATTTCTTTGTTCTTGAACGTAACTGGCGTAAGGGAATTAAGTGGTACAAGTCAAATTTTACAGGCAAAGCAAGAGTTTATGGTGAATCATCGCCCAATTATACGATGTATCCCTTCTTCGACGGAGTACCAGAGAGGATATACTCTGTTGCGCCAGATGCCAGATTAATCTATATCCTTGAGTTTTCGAAAAATAGTTCTTGACAACAGGAGATTAAACCATTTCTGATCTGGACTCCCTCAAGAGAGTTCTACAGATATTCGGAACCTGTTGATAATACACCAAATAAAAACTAGAGACATGGTCATGAATCTGTGCAAGGATAGTTTGGCATACCATTACCTTTTGGTAAGATCAGGAGGGTCGATGAAGATTCCGTGTGCCAAACAAGTTCCTTTCGTTGTAGCAGGGCTTTCTTTTCTTCAGCCCGCACTTACCAATATTCAGTTTGACAATTTGACTTTAATTGCAAGCGCATTAGTCCTGGGAGCACGATTTTGTCTTACTGAGATTAGTCGTATGTGGTTGAAAGATAAATGTGTGAGCACACTATCATATTTTCTATCTGATGCCAAGTTTTCCACTTATGAAATGGAGTGCCTTTATGCACTAAGAGTAAGGCGCCTGTACAAAATACAAAGTGGCTATTACATCATAGACGATACCATGAAGCATCACACCAGCTTTTGCAAATGGATTCATGGTGTTTGTATTCTATTTGATCACGTACTCAAGACCAACCTGAAAGCGATCTGTATTGTTGCACTTTATCACAGCGATGGTGCATTGATCAAGTTTCCTATTACATTTCGGATCTACTATCAGGACTCAAATAAACTGCCATGGCTACGTGGCAAGAAGTTCGTTTGCAAAAAGAAGTATGAACTTGCCGTTGAAATGTTGGAATGGGCCATAAAAATGGGGTTCCCAAAGGGCGTTGTTCTGGCTGATTCATGGTATGCAGTAGGCCCCTTCATTAAAGAGCTTAAGCGACTCAAATTCGGTTATGTGCTTGAGGTAAAAGATAACTATAACGTAAGGACCACATGCAAGGAGCCTACACTCACACGCAAAGGGAGGTTGGCAAAGAACCAGTACGATTTGACAAAACTGCCAAAATTTTTCAAATCCGTTTCAAGCATTACCAAATGTGGATTTGCCCGCGATATAGAAACAGGAAAAGAAGCCAAAGTCCTATATCACGTGAAGATTGCCACAGTTCGGCTGAATTCCATTCCAGGAAAACACCGCATTATTGAAAGTGTTGACCCAACCAAGCAAACCACCAAATATCTTCTTACCGATCAACTCACCTGGGAAGCCACCAAGATTATCTCGGTTTACACTCATCGGTGGGTTATTGAGGAATTTTTCAGGAATGCCAAGCAACTAACCGATATGGAGGGAGCCACTATCAGGAGTGAGCAAGGCGTGACACTAGCGTTATGCCTGGTGTCCTGGATTGACTTCCTCCTTCACTTCGAGAATTACAAGCAAGGCACTGCTGGAAAATTATCAAAGGAATCACTAACGATTCCTTCAATAGTCCGTCGAGCACAATACGAGAACATGGAGGCTTTTATGGAGAGAGTGAGACACGATGAAGATTTTGTCAAAAAGTGGTTTGAGGTTGAGAAGGAAAACATTTATAGAAAAAGAAAGGAGCATAAAGAACTGATTGAACTAGACGAATACGATGGCTCAGAAGTCAAATTGGCCGCCTAGCGGCAAGAATGATGCCAAAATCTTTAGTTGTCAGTAAAGTATTTTTCGAAAACTCAAGTATTTAATGTCCAGCCCTTATTCGCAATGGTTAGCCCTTATTCTTCATATAAGCGGTAACTCACTGATTAAACAAAGCAACTCCTAACCGCACAGGTCCAAATTTTTACCCCGCCTGCCCCATGAAATTCTTTAGACTATTTAACTGGGGTTAAACCTTACTGTCTTTTCTGTTTAACTGGGGCGATTTTACGACAGCTTGACGGGTTAAATTTTTACCCCGTTAAATTCTGAAAGACCATTTAACTGGGGGACGAAGTCACAGTTTACCTGGTTAAATTCACGCAGTGAGAGCGAAGCGCATTTAACAAAGGCGTGTAGCATTTAACTTGTCGGAGCGTATTCCACTGGGGTGTGGATCGCATTCAGGCACTCCAAACGGCACTTTCATGTCTTGCGCTTATCCTTGTATACTCAGGTTATTTATTAAATCTGTGCCTGCCCCGTTTACCCCGTTAAATGCCTTTGTAGTTATATTTAACCGGGGCATGAGAATCTCGCCCTCTTACCTTTCAAAATCTCTTTCCACCAGCGCCTGGGCCTGGGCTTAAGCTCGTAGATTTCCTCCATTTTGGCAAAGAGTTTACCGAAATCGAGCGGATCTTCCAACCGGCGCATGAACTCCTGGCACTTCGGGCAGTAACCCTTCCAACAGTCTTCTACTGTACTCTTTCCAAACTCATTGCCATGAAAGAAGCAGTTCTCTCTGTTACAGGGACATAAGGACTATTGGATATCCGCTATTTCGTAACTCCTATACCCCCCGTCCGCCTAGTTGCCTTCCAAAGCAGGCCGTGCATTTCAGTAATCCAGGGATGAAAGCCAAGCCACTCCCATATCTTATACCTTATTCTCCGGGGGATGGAAAAATACTCAAAATGGGATGTGTAAAACAAGGCCACGTTTTTACCCATGTTCATACGCGCACGAGAAAAAGGCCTTTCCTTGGCCTCTGATAATAGTATGACAAGGTGATTCTTAAATTCCTCTGAAGAATGATGGCGTAGGAATGGCAGGAGAAGTTCTATAACATTTGCTCCAGATAGAGATTAAGCGGTTCAGGCATAGGCTGTTCTGACCTCTGTGTGGTCAAGTGATGCCCTGGCGTAAAGCAAGGCTAACCTGGCGAAAAATATAAGCAAAAGAGGGAACATTGGTCACTTGTTTGTAACCGAAAACGTGAAAGATACAGAAACAAAATCCTTCCGTTTCAGGCAGCAGAGACTGGCAGTGGTTGTAGCAATGTAATTGGAATGGTCTCAACAAGTGAAGGCGTAAAGGCTGATAAAGAAAGAATGTCACTTACCGGGGGGCTTAGCAGAATATCAAGCACAATTTCTCGGAGATCATCAGATAGTTCAGATAGGCCCGTGAGTGGGAAACTACGCGGGCCAACGTCGGTTTTCTGGGCCAAAAGGGAGTATTCCAAAAAGGTTAAACCTATAACTTTACGCTCTTTTTTATTGATACGCAACAAAATGTGATCATTCAATTCAATCCCTGTTGCTTTCATTCCAGGTTCAAATGAAACGTAAAGGGTATCGCTCATCTCATCATAGTTAAATTTTGGCTTTGTCATACCTTCACCCTATCTCTTTCTGATATGCTGTAACAATGTAGTTGTTTGCAACAGGTTCACCAACCTTACCTTCCCTAAATCTAAACAGCACAATGGCAATAATGTGCGTGTTATCCTCTGCCAAATCGTCAAACTGCTTAACATGCCGGTATTTTTGTGGGTTAAGTGTGTCTTGTTTACGCATACCCGATCGAATTGTCTCTTTCAGATGTCCCTCAAAGTCTGACATTTCTGGATGATTAATCGGTTCGACAATGTGTTCCCACCGTTCATGAGTCAGATAAATGTCATTGCCATAATGGTCGCGAACTGTCCAACGTATGCTCGCAGTCATAATGTTCCTTTTGCCATGAATTACTAAAATATTACTACGAAAATATTATATCACAATGAACTTAAACTGTCGAACTGGCAACAACTTTGTCAGAAGAAAAATCGCTAAAATTCTCTTTTACAGAAATCCAGGCCCCGAGCTCGCGATTCACCTCAAAGATGGCGCCATTTATCTGGTAGGTCAGGTCATTTACATCCATTCGCGAAGCGATGACTGCTTTTGTCCAGCGGTGTCTGCCCTGCCTGCCCCGTAGCTCAGCATGATGGTACTGGGGTGGAATGCTTGCCCTGTGGAATTCCTCTTTGCGGACCTCCTTTGGAGGATTCCACGGGGCGGGCATATACCTCTGGGGTCTGCTGGACAAAAGTCTGTGTTCGTCCGCGCCTGTCTGCCTGCCCTGTGAAATAGTCCCGACTAGTCGGGACTATTTCTCCGGGGTGGCTAATTTACGTCAATCTGATATGTTCATTCTTTGCTTGCCAAAATTTACCCAAAAATGTTTACCCCGTTAAATGTTTACCCCGTGCAATGCTTTTAGCTTTCTATTGCTCCAGGGCCTTTGTACTTGTATTTAACCGGGGGTTTGACCGGAAATGGGTAAACATGATGTTTTCTGTTTAACTGGGGCGCATTCCACCTGGTTGCGACCTCATCCACCAGGGTTTAACCTGGATTCAGGAATAAACTAACAATACTACCAACATCCCTACCAACGCTCCCATTCCGTTTAAGAATCTAGACCCCCTCTGTTTGCTCAGTTATTCAACATAGCCTGCCCCGTTAAACGGTCTTTGCTTTTATTTAACCGGGGTCAACCACGTCCCCAAAGTTCTCCCCAGATTATTGCAGCTTCGTCGGTAATATCAGCCACTTAACCCGGCCCGACCCCTCTCACCCCTCATGGGCCAGACCAAAACCCTCTCGTTGACCTCGGTTGTTCGCCAAGGCAAAGGTTGTGTGCGCCGCACTTCTATCCCGATCCCGAGGTCCAGCCCAAAAAATCGATTTGGGCGTCAGCCCGTGTAGGCCTGACCCATAGTCTTTTATCAATTTGTTCGCTTGACAATAAAGCGTTTTCGCACTAATAATCTAAAGTATCTTATCACGTTTTTTGATTTGCCATGGATTCTTCTGAAAAATAGTATAGAGATAGATAATGGATGTTGGTGCCCTCCGTTTTCAGGTGGTTAATGGTAATCTTGCTATAAGAATCCATGCTATTCAACATGCTGTTAAAGAAGGTTTCACAAAAGAGAATATGATTTATGTGGTTCTGCATAGATCTGTTTTGGAAGTATATCCTGAACGTAACAGGTGTCTCTTTTACACTGATGTTACCATCGAAGGAATAAAGATGCCCTTACAGGTAGTTTGCGAGCACATCCATTCAGGGGGGCCTGTGGACTTTGTGACCGCCTATATCCCATCGGAAGAGGAATGGGAAACGCCAAGCCGAAGGAGAAAAAAGAGATGAAGGGCTTAATAACCATCTGCTCAGAGTGTGGGGCAAAAACTGAATTGCAGGAAATCAGCATTGAGTTTGAAAGAAAGGGTATACGTGCAATACTGTTCGGCATGGCTAT
>JAGMBW010000074.1 GCA_023129535.1 Desulfobacterales bacterium | reverse complement strand
CAGTGTTCCTTGTGTTTGTCGTGTTTGTTGTGTTTGTTGTGTTTGTTATGTTCGTTGTGTTAAAACTCAAGAAACCCAATAAACTCAATAAACCCAATTTATTGGAGCCCACGACCGGGTTCGAACCGGTGAACCTCTTCCTTACCAAGGAAGCGCTCTACCTCCTGAGCTACGTGGGCCTGAGAATCAAGTGAGCTAAAGTGAACTAAAGTGTCTAAAGTGTCTAAAATGAATGTTACATAGCAGCTTCTATTCTGAAGCGGCGAAGCCGCGTTATATAAAATCGGGAAGCGATTTTATAAATGGAGCGGGAAACGGGACTCGAACCCGCGACCCTCAGCTTGGAAGGCTGATGCTCTAGCCAACTGAGCTATTCCCGCACTTAAACTGTGAATACCGCTTATATTTGGTACAGAAAACCAAGAAACCATACATCCAGTATCGAGTATCCCTGGCCCAGAACTGGATTGACAGCTTGATAGCCCATAATGAGCATATCGCGCCAGGGCGGGCAAGCATCCAGTATCTGTACTCTCTAAGGGTGCGAAGCTCACTCCCCCGAAGGGGTCACCTCTTCCGAGCGCAGTCTCGGACGGGGCGTAGGCGCTTAGTTCTGAAATCCGTGCTTTTTTTGCAAGAAATTTATTCTATATGCTCTTTTTCAACAGTGACAATTACATTCAGGGATTGAGGAATTGTGCAATTCCTGAATTGACAATTCCTGAATTTTACGCCTCCGGCGGATCCGGGTTAGTTTGAGGTTATAGGTCCTGGGCAAAACACAGTAAGGTCAATGCAGGAAGTACATGTAGTCCATACGATAGCCAGGTGAATACTCGGCCCTCTCCTACATACTACTTACTATAGGGCTTGGTGGAGGGGGGAGGGTTCGAACCTCCGAAGGCATCGCCGACAGATTTACAGTCTGTTCCCTTTGGCCGCTCGGGAACCCCTCCACTTTGATTGCGGACACGAAGTGCGTCTTCTCAAGCCGTCAAGGCGCAACCCTGCGCTAATGCAGATTGCGAATTGTGGAATGAAAAACAATTACCCCTTACCCGATGCTTCACTCCGAAATCCATACTGTTCTCAAGGCGTCAGCCGCAGATCCGAAATCCGAAATTGGTAATGGAGCCAGCGAAGGGACTCGAACCCCCGACCGACTGATTACAAATCAGTTGCTCTACCAACTGAGCTACGCTGGCCCCTGATTTAGTCAGGGGCTGGCCCCTGGCAAGTGCGAAAAAATAAGATCGTCAAGAAGAGCAGACGATCTTATGTCCAAAAACAACGTCCATACACGGGGCAATTACAAAACTATATTATCTAATACCATCTCCTTATAATAGCAAACCCTATTAGCGGAAGATAAGGCGATTTTTGCCTCATAAATTCATCTATCTGCCATTTTGCCTATATTTTCTCTGAAATTCTCGTTTTATCTCTGTCATTCTTCTTTCCAAGCTTTCTTAAGTTTGTCTTCACTGCACAGTTGACGACCCTTTCTCATTCTGTTACGTAATTTAATACTATAGAAATTTTCATTTTTACCCTACTGCTAATTTTTTTGATCTGTTGGTTTTGGAAAGTCTTGGACAATCTCCATTTTATACTAATATAGAGAACATTAGCACTATGAAGCACAAGAATATTCCATTAAATGAACGTATCATCTTTGCCCTGGATGTAGGCTCCCAATCAGAAGCGGAAAAATGGATCGATCTTTTGGGAAACCATATAAAGTTCTACAAGGTCGGCCTGCAATTGTTCCTGGCAGGATGGTTTCCTGTTATCAAAATGATTACAGACCGTGGCCACAAGGTCATGCTGGATCTCAAAATTTTTGATGTTCCAGAAACCGTCAAATTGGCACTTAGACAGTTAAGAGATAAAAATATCACGTTTGCCACTGTGCATGGGAATGACCCAATCCTTCGCGCAGCAGTTGCTGAAACAAACGGGGTTAAGATTCTTTCCGTCACCGTATTGACCAGCTTTGGTGAAGAAGATATGAGGGAAATGGGATTTTCCGGCACAATTGAAGATTTGGTTTACCATCGAGCCAAACGTGCTTTGAGGCTTGGATGTGACGGCGTCATTTCTTCTGGTCTTGAAGCGCTTCGCCTGAGAGACGCTTTGGGTGACAAGTTTCTCATAGTGACTCCCGGTATCAGGCCAGGCAAGAATATTGAAATCCCCGAAGACGATCAAAAACGGATTGTGACGGCTCAAGACGCCATAATAAACGGCGCTGATTATGTGGTTGTTGGTCGCCCTATCAGCAGAGCCAAAGACCCTATAGCCGTTGTAGAATCCATGCAAAGTGAAATCCAAAAAGGCTTGGCTTCATAATTCCTTTCTCTTTATCCCTGCCTCATTTCCAATAAACGCAAAGATGTTGAATTCAATCAAAAAAGCCTTCTTATACTAAATACTGCCTGAACGAAAACCCCTTTTTTTGTCATTTCGACCAAAGGGAGAAATCTGTAACCCCTATATTTTTATTGATAATAGATTTCTCGCTACGCTCGAAATGACAGTATTGACCGGTTTTCGTTCAGGCACTAAATACTAATGCCTCACTGCAAACGATCTTCGGAATCGGATGGCCCTCAAATAGCGTACTTCGGCGATCCAGCCATTCCCGCATGTTGTGTTGGTGGTAAATGATCTTAGTAAATAATCGATCAGAGAGGTTTTCAAGGTATCTGTTCAGCCTACGTGACTAAGAATATTCCGCTTTTATCATGGGAAACGGGCCATTACAACTCGAAATTCCCGCGTTTCATTTTGGGTTTCGTCCGCCTGCGGCGGATTAATTCCGCAATCCAAAATCGGTATGACCGTATCTGTCACACTTGTCGTGTCATAATACAGGTTAAGTCGGGGCTTTGGGCTTTATTTTGGCGCTCGTTCCTGATAAAAAATTGCGTTAAATCATTAAGAAATAATGTTTTTGCCACAGACGCACGCTCTTATCTGAAACCAGTGGGGATACAACAATGGCCCGTCTTGAAGATCTTAAGGAAGGTGCCACAGTAAAAGGTGTCCGACCGGACGGCCCCATAACCATCATCAACGTAAAGTGGCACGGTGACTCTGTTGTAGAATTGACATATAAGGATTCATCCGGCCGGCCAGGTAACGAACTCATCTTCCGAGACCGAGAACCTACCTTGGAAGTGATCCAACCCGGCCAGTCCTGGAGCTTTGATGCGGATGCGGCCATGCTGCGATTAGTTTCAGAGGCATATCGCATTCGTATGGCCTATCTATTTGATCCCCTTCTGGCTGTTCACACGTCTCTCATTGTGACCCCCTGCCTCATCAGATCACCGCCGTATACGGAGAAATGCTCACTCGCCAGCCGCTAAGGTTTCTCCTTGCCGACGATCCTGGTTCGGGCAAGACCATCATGGCCGGTCTTTTCATTGGAACCCCAATCGCATCGAGCAGCGTTTTGGCCGGATTCACCGCATAGGCCAGACCGAGGTGTGCCATCTCTGGAGCCTGGTGGCTGATGAGACCAGGGAAGGCGACGTATATTTGACGCTTCTCAAGAAGCTTGAGGCCGAAAGAAAAGCCCTGGGAGGGGCGGTATTCGATGTCTTAGGGAAGGCGCTTGGCGGTGCAGAGCTCAGGAAATTGCTCATCGAGGCCGTCCGTTACGGCGATCGGCCTGAGATCCGCGCCCGGCTAACCCAACAGGTGGAGCAGGCCCTGGATACTGACCGACTGAAGGACCTGCTGGAAAAAAAAGCCCTCGCCCATGACTCCATGGACTCATCCCGCGTCCGCCAGATTCGAGATGACATGGAGCGGGCTGACGAGCTCCAGGTCCGCTTGCAAAAGCGTCTCACTGAGCTTGAAAAAGAACAGCAGGTCTCACCTCTTCCTCCGGTGGTTATGGGCGGCGCCCTGGTAGTGCCGGCCGGATTAATGGCACGCCTTAAGGGAAAACGTGATGAAGTGCCTGATCGTTTTGCCAGGGAGACCAAACGTGTGGAGCAAATGGCCATGCAGGCGGTCATGGCCGTGGAAAACTCCTTGAATTTCATCCCACGGGACGTCAGCGCGGACAATTGCGGTTACGATATCGAATCTGCAATCCCCGAAACAGGGAAACTGCGCTTCATCGAGGTTAAAGGCCGACTTCAAGGCGCAAAGACTGTCACAATCACCAAGAATGAGATTCTCACTGCCTTGAACAAGCCCGATGATTTCATTTTGGCGCTCGTGTTGGCATCGCCTTCCGAGTCTAATTTGCAAGCAGATCCCTGGCAGATAGGAGAGTCCGGCACAAATTACTGGATAATCCAGAACGGTTGCCGGGTCTATTATGTGCGTAAGCCCTTCACCCGAGAGCCTGATTTTGGTGTGACGAGCGTGAATTACAATCTGGAAGAGCTGGTAGCCAATGCGCAGGTCCCCTGCTAAGGTTCTTTCAGTAAGAAACAGGATGATTAAGACAGTATCTTTAGCGAGGACCTGATTTTGTTTTCAGTAGCTTCAACTACGTGATTCTATAACTTCTGAAAATGAGACAGATGATCAGATGAAGGAGCGAGCACAGCGACTCGAACTGTGGATACAGGCCAGAGAAGATGAGCATTTCGAGTTCAAAG
>JAGMBW010000073.1 GCA_023129535.1 Desulfobacterales bacterium | reverse complement strand
GTGCCTAAAGTGAACTAAAGTGAACTAAAATTATGGAATGAAAAAGGATCATTATTGGCTAGCCTTAGGCGCTTTGGTTAACCCTCGGTCACTTTTGTTGACTTTCGAGTAACTTTAGGCACTTTAGGCACTTTAGTTCACTTTAGACACTTCTATACGATAATGGCACGTCTAAGACGAAAAAGACCAGCAACAACGAAGAAGAAACAACGGAGCGCAACAAAGCCGGACAACCAGAAACTGGCCTTGGGGAAAGAAGGGGCCACAGTGCGGGCTGTCCAGCAATGGTCTGTCCCAAACCGGGAGACTTTGTCCAAAAGTGAGACTCCCAAGGCGATTAAGCCTTCAGGGCGCACTTTTCAGCCGGCTTTTTTGTTAAAGACGACACAGTTTCTCCGTGAGGTTAAAATAGAACTCAAGAAGGTAACCTGGCCCTCTAAAAAAGACACCTTAACATCTACGGGTGTGGTCATTATTCTCGTGGTCATTATTTCTTCATTCCTTGGACTTGTGGACATGGGCCTGTCCAGCCTGATTCGTTTGGTGCTTAGGTAAGAGCTTTGGGGAGAATCGACCGTGGCTTTGAACTGGTATGTAGTTCATACTTACTCAGGGTATGAAAACAAGGTTAAAACTGCCTTAGAGGAGCGGATAGCTTTGTCCGGATGCCCTGAGAAGTTTGGCAAGATATTGATTCCCACTGAGCAGGTAGTCGAATTGGTAAGGGGGAAGAGAAAGACCTCATCAAGAAAATTTTATCCCGGTTATATCTTAGTCCAAATGGAGTTGACTGATGAGGCTTGGTATGTGGTGCAGGAAACCCCGAAGGTGACAGGGTTCCTGGGTGGCAGGGATTCGCCTGCCTGCCTCACAGATGATGAAGCCGAGAAAATCATAGGCCAGGTGGAAGCCGGAAAACTCGAACCGCAACCAAAGTTTTTGTTTGAACCAGGGGATGAGGTTCGAGTGATCGATGGTCCCTTTACCAACTTTACGGGCACTGTGGACGATGTGAAACCAGATAAAGGGAAGATACGTGTCTTGGTGAGCATTTTTGGACGGGCCACACCCGTGGAACTCGAATTTGTTCAGGTAACCAAGGCATAGTATTTCGGATTTTAGATTTCGGATTTTAGATTTAACTAAAACATCATTGCACTATGAAAACCGGACAGTTGGTAAAACCAATGTGGGTGAGAATCCGGAAATCGTCTGCAAATCTATATTATCTAATTGGACGTTTCGTAAATTCTACAGATAGAACATTTCAAATTTTGGACGGATCCGGCTGGGGCGTGTGATATGCAAGATAAATCCGAAATCCCTGGCCCAGAACTGGCCAATAGGCTATGTGGTTGCATATATAAAGCGAGCGCCAGGGCGGGCCGAAATCCGAAATCCGAAATCCGAAATCGGGAGTAAATGATATGGCTAAGAAAATCATAGGCTCGATCAAACTGCAGGTGCCGGCGGGGCAAGCCAGTCCTTCCCCGCCTATCGGTCCGGCTCTCGGCCAGCAAGGCGTCAATATCATGGAATTTTGCAAGGCCTTCAATGCCAAAACGGCTGCCCAGGAAGGGACGATAATACCTGTGGTCATCACAGTTTATCAGGATCGCTCTTTCTCATTTATTACAAAGACTCCCCCTGCCTCGGTCCTGCTTAAAAAAGCAGCCAAGATTGCCAAGGGCTCTGGCAATCCTAAGGGCGAGAAGGTCGGAAAGGTAACGCGGGCCCAGATTAATGAGATTGCCAAGATGAAGATTGTCGATTTAAATGCCTATGACGTAGAAAGCGCTTGCAAGATAATACAAGGGACCGCCCGGAGTATGGGTATCGAAGTCGTTTGATTACTGGATACTGGTCTCTGGATACTGGATACTGGATTCTTGGTTCTTGACTTTTCATCCAGCATCGAGCATCCAGTATCCAGTATCAGGAAGTAAGAGGAGCCACGAGAACATGAGAAAAAGAGGAAAAAGATACGCGGCAGCAAGACGGAAGATAGATGCCCCAAAAGGGTACGATTTCTCAGAGGCTTTGGGGTTGGTTTTGGATATGTCTTATGGAAAGTTCGATGAGACCGTGGATGTTGCGGTACGCTTGGGCGTCGATCCGCGGCATGCCGATCAGATGGTCCGAGGCTCGGTGGTGCTGCCAAATGGGACAGGGAAAGATGTCAAGGTGCTGGTGTTTGCCAAGGGGGAGAAGGAGAAAGAAGCTGAAGAGGCTGGCGGAGATTTTGTCGGAAATGATGACCTCATCCAAAAAATCAAGGGTGGGTGGTTCGGGTTTGACAAAGCTGTGGCAACGCCAGATATGATGGGTGCGGTTGGGCGTATTGGCAAGATCCTGGGCCCGAGGGGATTGATGCCAAATGCAAAAATTGGAACGGTTACCTTTGATGTGGCCCGTGCTGTCAGGGAGTTGAAGGCAGGCAAAATCGATTTCAGAGTGGAACGTGCGGGCATTGTCCATGCGACTATGGGGAAAGTTTCCTTTGGTGTAAACAGGCTTCTGGAAAACCTTGCCTCGTTTTTCGAGACCATCGTCCGTCTAAAACCGGCCAGCAGCAAGGGAACATATATGAAGAGCATAGCCATTTCAACAACTATGGGTCCGGGGATAAAGATCGATCCTGCGTATGTGAAGAGTATTTTGAGATAAGATCTTGGATTTCGGATTTTAGATTTCGGATTTCGGATTTAACTAAAAACCGACTGTACTTCATTCATTTTGGTAGAAAATGCCCTGTTAGGACAAATCCGAAATCCGCATTCCGCATTCCGAAATGTGAAGGGGGGTAACGGAATTTTGAAGCGATCCGAAAAAGAAAAAGTTGTTGAAGCCCTGCATGACAAGTTTTCAAGGGCCAGAGCGTTGCTACTTACGGACTTCAGAGGCTTGAACATGTCCGCTATGAATGAGTTGCGGAGTCAACTCAGGGATGCCTCGGTTGAATTCCGAGTGGTCAAGAATACCCTCATGACAAGGGCTGCAGAGGGAACCGACATGGCGCTCTTGAAGGAACATTTCTCTGGGCCGTGTGGGGTGGCTTTAAGCTATGAAGACCCAGTGGCTCCGGCCACGATTCTCATGAAATTTTGCGAAGCTAATTCCGCCTTGGAAGTTAAGGCTGGGGTCGTAGAAAGCCAGGTCCTTGATCTTAGCGGTATTAAAAGGCTTTCAAAGCTTCCCTCTCAGGAAGTCTTATTTACGCAGTTACTTTCGCTAATGAACGCTCCTGTCACTGGCTTGGTGAGAGTTCTAAGTGGTGTGCTCAGGAATTTCATTGGTGTTGTGGAGGCTATCAAGCGACAAAAAGAAGGGGCTGATAATTGAATGAATTTCCACAACTTAGTGAAATTATGGATGTTTGGATGGCACCTGATTTATGCAGTTCAGATGGAGTGTTGGAGTAATGGAGTAATGGGGATTAAAAAAGTGCATGGATCAGCCCATCACTCCAGTACTCCATTGCTCCAATACTCCAATCAGGGCGGAGCCCCTAACTTCATAGACGAGGAGGATAAATAGAATGGCTAATGTTACCAAAGAAGATGTCATTGAGTTTATTTCCAGTATATCCGTGCTCGAGCTTTCCGAATTAGTGAAGGAACTGGAAGAAAAATTCGGGGTGTCAGCAGCAGTGCCAATCGCCGTGGCTGCTGGACCTGGTGCAGAGGCTGCCGTGGCCGAAGCTGAGGAGAAGACCGAGTTTGATGTTATCCTGAGTCAAGTAGGGGACAAAAAGATTCAGGTCATCAAGGTGGTCAGGGCAATTACCGGCCTTGGCCTAAAGGAGGCCAAGGCTCTGGTGGATCAGGCGCCTAAGCCAGTGAAAGAGGGGATCTCAAAAGAGGAAACAGAAGATATCAAAAAACAGCTCGAAGAGGTGGGTGCAACCGTTGAGATCAAGTAATCGCGTAATCGCAGGGCGCCATCGAATAACCAATAACCAACACGGAGATATTATGGCCAGCAAACTCTCAGCAGGTAGACAGATAAGAAAGAGCTTTGGAAAGATTCCAAAGATTGTCGCATTCCCCGATTTGGTGGAGATGCAAAAGGAATCCTATGCCCGGTTCTTGCAAAAAGATATTGCACCGGAAAAGAGAAAAAAGGAGGGTCTTCAGGGCACTTTTGAGAGTGTCTTTCCCATAAAAGACTTTACTGGTACTGCCTTTCTAGAGTTTGTTTCTTATAGCTTCGGAGAGATCAAGTATGGTGAGCAGGAATGTATGGACAAAGGGATGACCTATGAGATCCCGATTCGTATTACGGTTCGGCTGGTGGTCTATGAGACAGACAGAGAGACCGAAGTCCAGAATATTCGGGACATTAAGGAACAGGAGATTTATTTTGGTACCATCCCGCTTATGACAAAAAGGGGTACATTTATCATCAACGGGACTGAGCGGGTTGTCGTAAGCCAACTTCACAGGTCACCCGGGGTGTTCTTTGACCACGACAAAGGCAAGACGCATTCGAGTGGCAAGGTGCTTTATACGGCCAGGATTATCCCGGTACGGGGGTCATGGATCGATTTGGAAATCGACCCCAAGGATGTGGTTTACGTTCGCATTGACCGCCGCCGGAAATTCCCTGCCACTTTACTTCTGAAGGCCTTTGGGTATTCAGGAGAGCAGATTTTGCTTTATTTTTACCGTACAGAAAGGATCGAGGTAAAGGGCAATCGACTATATAAAACGATTGACAAGGACCTGCTATTAGGGCAGCCCGTGTCAAAATCGGTAAAACATCCCCAAACAGGTGAGATAATCATCAGTAAGGGGCACCGTTTTACGAAAAAGAGTCTCAAACAGCTTTTGGACGCGCAAGTCGAACGTATACCTATTGGGTTCGAAGACATCGAAAACAAGATTTTGGCTCGCACCTTGCTGGACCCAAAGAGTGGAGAGGACATCGCCACTTATAATATGGCGATTGATGAAAAAGTCTTTGAGAAGATCCTGGCTGCCGAGGTATCTACCTTTGACGTGCTCTATATAGATAATGTCACGATCAGTGATTCCATTAGCAAGACCCTGCTCCTTGACAAGGTGGAGACCCAGGAGGATGCACTGCTGGAAATCTATCGAAGGCTCCGACCAAGTAACCCTCCGACTTTAGAGGTAGCACAGGAACTTTGCCATCAACTCTTTTTTAGCCCATCTCATTATGATCTTTCGCCAGTAGGGCGTTTAAAAACGAATGTTCGGTTGGGGTTACGCCAGGACGAGGCACCCGTTGATCTGCGTACGCTCAGGAAAGAGGATATCCTGATCACCACCAAGATCCTGGTTGATCTAAAAGACAGCCAGGGCCCGGTTGATGATATCGATCATCTGGGTAACCGGCGGGTGCGGGCCGTGGGGGAGCTTTTGGAAAACCAATACCGTATAGGGCTGGTGAGGATGGAACGTGCCATCAAGGAACGGATGAGCCTTCAGGAGATTGAGGCATTGATGCCCCATGACCTGATCAATTCTAAGCCGGTTTCTGCGGTCATTAAGGAGTTCTTTGGCACCAGCCAGCTTTCCCAGTTTATGGATCAGACTAATCCTCTTGCCGAAATCACCCATAAGCGGCGCTTGAGCGCTCTGGGGCCTGGCGGACTTACGCGGGAGCGTGCAGGGTTTGAGGTCCGGGACGTTCATCCCACACACTACGGACGTATCTGTCCCATTGAGACCCCAGAGGGGCCCAACATTGGCTTAATTGCTTCGCTGAGCACATACGCCCATGTGAACAAGTTTGGCTTTATTGAGACGCCTTACCGAGTGGTTGAGAACAGCCAGGTCACGGACAAGCTCAAATTTTTGAGCGCCCTGGACGAAGAGAAACATCGCATTGCTCAAGCCAATGCGCCCTTGAACGAAAAAGGCCGATTTTTGAATGCCCTGGTCTCAGCGCGCGTTGCTGGTGAATTCTTGATGGTTAAGCGCGAAGAAATCGAACTCATGGACATCTCTCCTGATCAACTGGTGAGCGTCTCGGCATCACTGATTCCCTTTCTGGAAAATGATGACGCCAACAGGGCTCTCATGGGCTCCAACATGCAGCGCCAGGCTGTACCACTCCTTGTGAGCGGTGCTCCGCTTGTCGCCACAGGTGTGGAAGGCGTGGTGGCCAGAGATTCAGGGGTTACCATTGTGGCTGAGTGTGACGGTGAAGTGGCGGATGTGGATGCAAAGCGCATCGTAGTCAAGCACAGAGGAAACGGTGATGGCTCTGGCCTCCGGCCCGTAGGGGCCGACGCCCCGGAGGGTGTGCGGCCTATAGGGGCCTCCGCCCTCACGGAGTCGGAGTCCGCCGCAGGCGGACGTGGGCTGGAGGGCAGGCAGGTAACAATCTATAATCTGAGAAAGTTCTCTCGTTCCAACCAGAATACCTGCATTAACCAGCGGCCTACCGTGAAAAAAGGTGACCGTGTCAAGAGAGGGGATGTGATTGCAGACGGCCCAGCCACAAAAAATGGGGAGCTTGCGCTGGGCAAGAATGTGATGGTCGCCTTTATGCCGTGGGGGGGGTATAACTTTGAGGATTCTATTTTAGTGAGTGAGCGCCTGGTGCGAGACGGGGTTTTCACATCAGTTCATATTGAACAATTTGATACGGTGGCCCGTGATACCAAACTGGGTAAAGAGGAGATTACCCGTGATATACCAAATGTAGGTGAGGAGGCATTAAAAAACCTGGACGAAAGTGGCATTATTCGGCTTGGGGCTGAAGTCAAGCAGGGAGACATCCTGGTGGGGAAAATTACGCCGAAAGGTGAAACCCAGCTAGCCGCAGAGGAAAAGCTGCTCAGAGCCATTTTTGGAGAAAAGGCAGGTGATGTGAAGGATACGTCTCTGCGGGTCCCACCTGGTGTGAACGGTGTTGTGATTGATGCTAAGGTCTTTTCCAGGAAAGGTGTTGAAAAGGATGCCCGTGCTCTAAACATTGAAAAAGATGATATTAAGGCCCTGGCGAGGGATCGAGATGATGAGCTTGCCATCATTGAAGAAGTGACCAAGGAAGGCCTCATGGGCCTATTGGTGAACAAAGCTTGTGCGGCCCCTTTCAAAAAAGGGAAGGTTCAACTTATCAAGAAGGGCGACCGTATTTGCGCCGAGGTGCTCCGGAAGATCCCCTTATCTCAAATAGGTAGCCTGGAGCTGATGGATGCCACGGTGGCTGCCCAGATGACTGAAATACTGCAACGATATTGGCGGCAGGGCGACGAGGTCCGGAAACGTTTTGAGAAACAGGTGAGTCGATACAAAAGGGGCGATGATCTGGCGCCCGGTATCATCAAGATGGTCAAGGTCTATGTGGCCATGAAACGAAGGCTTTCGGTGGGCGACAAAATGGCAGGGCGACATGGTAACAAAGGAGTGGTTTCCTGCACCTTGCCTCGGGAGGATATGCCCTATTTTGAAGATGGTACACCGGTAGATATGGTACTAAATCCCCTGGGCGTTCCATCCCGTATGAATGTTGGACAGATCCTGGAAACCCATTTGGGGTGGGCAGCTAAAGGACTGGGCGATCAAATCAATGAACTGTTGCGTTCCGAGGCTCACGAGGCTTTGAGGAAAAAACTGAAATTGCTTTTCCCGTCGGCTGGACAGAGGGAACAAATCCGGAAATTGAACGACCAGGAGTTGAGCAATTTTGTTAAGCATTACCGGGAGGGGGTCTATATGGCTACCCCAGTCTTTGACGGAGCCAAGGAGGCTGAAATCAAGGATTTACTGGCTGAGGCTGGCTACCCTGTGAGGGGCCAAACCAGACTCTACGACGGGCGCACGGGGGAACCCTTTGCCACCGAGGTCACGGTTGGTATCATGTACATGATGAAACTTCACCATCTGGTAGACGATAAGATCCACGCCCGTTCCATTGGGCCTTATTCGTTAGTCACTCAACAACCCCTGGGAGGAAAGGCCCAGTTCGGCGGGCAGAGACTTGGCGAGATGGAAGTCTGGGCTACGGAGGCCTACGGTGCGGCCTATGCCCTTCAGGAGTTCTTGACGGTCAAGTCAGATGACATGGCTGGCAGGACTCGCATGTACGAAAAGATCGTAAAGGGGGAAAATGTACTTGAGGCCGGGATTCCCGAATCGTTCAACGTGCTGGTTAAGGAATTACAGGCTCTGGGTTTAGATATCGAACTCCTGGAAAAGAAAAAGGAGAAGTAATTGGGTTTATTGGGTTTCCCGCATGGCGCAGAGCGCAGAGCGCAAAGCATAAAAACGCCATGCGCTATGCGCTATGCTCCTCAAATACAACAAACATAAAAGGAGAACGCCTTGGAAGACTTATACAGCTTTTTTGCCAGACCAAAGGACCCATTGAGCTATAGGGCGGTCCGCATTTCTCTGGCATCGCCTGAAAAGATCAGAGAGTGGTCCTTTGGTGAGATCAAAAAGCCTGAAACCATAAACTACCGAACCTTTAAGCCGGAGCGGGACGGGCTTTTTTGCGCGAAGATTTTCGGCCCAACCAAGGATTATGAATGCAACTGCGGCAAATACAAAAGGATGAAACACAGGGGTGTGGTTTGTGAAAAGTGCGGGGTTGAAGTTATTCAGTCCAGGGTTCGTCGGGAACGGATGGGCCACATTAAACTGGCCACACCGGTAGCCCATATATGGTTCTTGAGAAGCCTGCCCGGTAAGATTGGGAACTTACTCGATCTAACCCTAAAGGAGCTTGAAAAGGTTCTCTATTTTGACGCTTATATTGTCATAGATCCTAAGGACACGGGTCTTGCCCCACGCCAGATTCTTCCCGAGGACGGATACCGGGAGGCATTAGCAAAATACGGCCATACATTTGAGGCTGGCATTGGGGCTGAAGCTATCAAGTCCCTTCTCGAAAGGCTCGATTTGGAAGAGGAATACAAGAGGCTACGGATCGAGATCCCGGGTACGGGTTCGGAGGCAAAGCGCAAAAAGCTATCCAAACAACTCAAGATCGTTGAGGCGTTCCGGAACTCTGGTAATCGACCCGAGTGGATGATTATGGACGTGATTCCTGTGCTGCCCCCCGACGTGCGACCGCTGGTTCCCCTGGAAGGGGGTCGGTTTGCCACTTCTGATCTGAATGACCTCTATCGGAGGGTCATCAATCGCAACAACCGGTTAAAACGGCTTCAGGACTTGCGGGCCCCTGACATCATCATACGGAACGAGAAGAGGATGCTGCAAGAGGCTGTGGATGTGCTATTTGACAACGGTCGATATGGCAGGGTTGTTACAGGGCCAAACCGTCGTCCGCTGAAGTCTTTGAGTGATGCGTTGAGGGGGAAACAGGGCCGTTTCCGGCAAAACCTGCTGGGCAAGCGGGTTGACTATTCAGGACGGACCGTCATTGTGATAGGACCGGAATTGCGTCTCCATCAGTGCGGCCTTCCCAAGAAGATGGCTCTGGAACTCTTCAAGCCTTTTGTCTTTTACAGGTTGGAAGAAAAGGGGCTGGTCACCACGGTCAAGAGTGCCAAGAAACTTGTCGAACGGGAGACCTCGGAAGTGTGGGATACCCTGGACGAGGTGGTGAAGGAATATCCGGTCATCCTGAACCGAGCTCCAACATTGCATCGGCTGGGGATGCAGGCCTTTGAACCGGTCCTGATTGAGGGCAAGGCGATCCAGCTTCACCCCTTAGTCTGCACTGCTTTTAACGCTGATTTTGATGGGGACCAGATGGCGGTTCATATTCCTCTGTCTATAGAATCTCAAATCGAGGCGCGGGTACTTATGTTGTCCTCCAACAACATCCTTTCCCCGGCCCATGGTGATCCGATTATTGTACCTACTCAGGATATCGTGTTGGGGATTTATCACATGACCCGAGCCGTTTTTGGCTCAAAGGGAGAAGGCAAGATTTTTGCCAATCCCGAAGAAGTGCGCTCTGCTTACGATGCGGACGAGGTAGACCTTCATTCCAGAATCGTAGTTCGTTTTGATGGCCAGCGGGTGGAGACCACGGTGGGGCGTGTGATCCTTCGAGAAATCCTTCCTCACGAACTGATTGTGCAGTTATGTCATATAATGGTCTCTTCGGAAAAGGGGGCCAGAGGGGTCCTTGCTGATCTCAGGGAGGGTGAGGATTTTGTCCAGATGGTACAAAGGACCTCAAAGAGCAGGGATCGTACCCAGGATGGTGACATGGGATTTGTCCAACGTGAACAACTCGAAAGGGTATACGGGATAAGTCCATCTGATACACAGGTAGTATTTGCCCTTGACGTTGGTGATCTCAGTGATGTCATCAAGGCTAATGGGAGCTATCACATATTCAAGGTAATGGCAAGGAGCGTGGGGCTTCCCTTTGAGCTTATCAACAAGGTGATGGATAAAAAGGTGGTGAGCCAACTGATCAACCACTGCTATCGAATCTTAGGGGGCAAAGCCACGGTTATCCTTTCAGACCGATTGAAGGACATCGGTTTTCGATATGCTACCCGGGCAGGCATCTCGATATGCGTGGATGACATGGTCATTCCTCACAAGAAATGGGACATCATCAAGAATGCCGAACAACTTGTTGCCGAGATCAATGAGCAGTACACCGAGGGCCTGATAACGCGCGGGGAGAAGTACAATAAGGTCGTTGACATTTGGGCAAAGGCGACCACTGATGTGGCCAACGAGATGATGGAAGAGATGAAGATTGTTCCCCTTGTCGACAAGGAAGGCCGGCTGATGTTGGACGGAAAGGGCCAGCCAATCAAAGAAGAGAGCTTCAATCCTATTTATATAATGGCCGATTCGGGATCAAGGGGCAGCAAGGACCAGATGCGACAGTTAGCAGGGATGCGGGGCCTCATGGCCAAACCCTCTGGTGAAATCATTGAAACCCCCATTACCGCGAACTTCCGGGAGGGGCTCACCGTGCTTCAGTACTTCAGCTCGACGCACGGCGCCCGGAAAGGCCTGGCTGATACAGCCCTCAAAACTGCGAACTCAGGATACCTGACTCGTCGGCTGGTAGATGTTGCTCAAGATTGTGTAACTACTGAAAAGGATTGTGGAACGCTGACGGGGATTGAGGTTGAACCTCTTGTAGAGGGAGGCGAAATTATCCAAAAGGTTGGTGAACGAGTCTTAGGGCGGGTAGCCTTGGAGGATATTCGAGACCCTTACACGGATGAGGTGCTAATCCGTGCCAATGAAGAGATTGACGAAGAGGGAGTCGCCAAGATCGACAATGCGGGTCTTACCAGGGTGAAGATTCGTTCAGTGCTGACATGTAAATCCCGAGATGGTGTATGCTGCAAGTGTTATGGCCGTGATTTGGCTTATGGCCAACCCGTAGACGTCGGCACACCAATCGGCACCCTGGCAGCACAGTCTATCGGGGAGCCCGGCACACAGCTCACTATGCGGACATTCCACATTGGTGGCACAGCCCGTGGCGCGGCAGAGCAGGCCGATTTTAAAGCTGTTAATGCTGGTCGGGTTAAATACATTGGCCTAAATACGGTTGAGAATGTCGATGGGGAATCTGTGGTTATGAACCGCCAGGGGGGAGAGTTCGCCATTGTGGACGATCAGGGCCGAGAGCGGAAACGATATCCGGTCATCTACGGCGCCCACTTTGTGGCGAGAGACAGCCAAAAGGTCAAGCCTGGCGACCTGGTCGTTACGTGGGACCCTTACACGACCCCGATTCTTACCGAGACAGACGGTGTTGTAAAGTATGGGGATATCTTGCCGGGGACGACCATGCAGGAGAAGGTTGACCCTGTGACTGGAAAGGCGAGTCATGTGATTGTCGAATACAAGGACACAGACGTTCGCCCGAGGATTTCCATAAAGGACGAAAAGGGCAAGACCGCCAAACTCCCCTCTGGGGGCGATGCCCGTTATTATCTGCCGGTGGGGGCCATTCTAATGGTATCTGAAAGGGATTCGGTTAATGCCGGGCACGTTATTGCCAAGCTTCCGCGGGAAACCACCAAAACCAAGGATATTACAGGTGGCCTTCCGCGTGTAGCCGAGCTGTTTGAGTGTCGAAAACCAAAAGAGGCTGCGATTCTAACCGAGATTGATGGGTACGTGAGTATTTCCAAGGGAGCCAAGGGGAGGCAGAAGGTCACTATAACGCCCCCTGATGTTGGCGAGAAAAAAGAATATCTGGTTCCAAGAGGAAAACATATTAGTGTGTTAGAGGGGGATTATCTCAAGGCCGGGGACCCCTTGATGGGAGGATCGGCCAATCCCCATGACATCTTGAATATCCAGGGGGAGCGCGAGCTGGCCCGATATCTGGTGGACGAAGTCCAAGAGGTCTATCGGCTACAGGGTGTTAAAATCAATGATAAACATATCGAGGTGATCGTGCGCCAGATGGTAGAACGGGTGAAGATAGATGATCCTGGGGACACAAGGCTTGTTTTGGAAGAACATATTGAAAAGACCCGTTTTAAAGAGATCAACCGGGAGGTCGTGGCCAAGGGTGGCAAGCCAGCGGTGGGCAAACCTCTTCTTTTGGGAATTACCAAGGCGTCGCTCAGCACTGAGAGCTTTATCTCGGCAGCATCATTTCAAGAAACGACGAAGGTACTAACTGAGGCAAGCATTGCGGGCAAGGTGGACCACTTAAAGGGGCTGAAAGAGAACGTAATTATGGGGCGTATCATACCGGCCGGCACAGGAACACCCCAATATAGAGGGGCTCGGGTTGTGTTCGAACCTGAGGAGACCGTCGACGAATCGGAGGTCGTGGATGACTCAGAAGTGGTTCAGGCGGACGAGGCGGCCCAGGGTTGAGGCAAGCGGAAAAAAGTTGACAGGAAAGCCTGTGGGTGTTATAAGAATTAGTTTTTTTGTGGGTCCATGGTCCACAACCCAACGGGCCACAAATAGTTCATTGAGTTCGTTGAGTCTCTTGTGTTTGTTGGGTTAGAACCCCGTGAGGCCTGTGAACACAACAGACACAATTGACACAATGAACCCAACAAACACTATTACGGGGTAACACTTATGCCGACCATTAATCAGTTGGTAAGAAAAGGCCGAGAGCGTGTGAGAAGAAAGTCTAACACGCCGGCACTTCAACAGTGTCCGCAAAAGCGCGGTGTGTGTACGCGAGTATATACCACCACGCCTAAGAAACCGAATTCAGCTTTGAGAAAGGTGGCCAGGGTTCGCTTGACCAACGGTATTGAGGTGACCACCTATATCCCTGGCGTGGGGCACAACCTTCAGGAACATTCGGTTGTACTCCTTCGAGGGGGAAGGGTCAAAGATCTGCCTGGGGTCCGCTATCATATAGTCCGAGGCACGCTCGATTCTGCAGGTGTTCAGGACCGAAAGCAGGGCCGATCAAGATACGGCGCCAAAAGGCCAAAATAAACCGCATAGCGCAAAGCGCATAGAGCATAGAGCAAGAAAACGCTCTGCGCTTTGCGCTATGCGCCGAAACATCGGGAGCTATATATGTCAAGAAAAGGAGAGATCCCCAAACGGGCTATTATGCCTGATCCGAAGTATAAGAGTAAGTTGGTGTCGAGGTTTATCAACTGTCTGATGAAGGATGGCAAGAGGAGTTTAGCAGAATCAATATTATATGATGCCTTTGCGATTATCGAAAGGAGAAGCAAGGAGCCGCCCCTGAAGATCTTTGAAAGGGCTATGCAGAATGCCAAACCCATCATTGAGGTCAAGTCCCGCCGGGTAGGCGGCTCGACTTACCAGGTGCCGGTAGAGGTTCGAGCGACCCGCCAGGCCGCACTGGGAATTAGGTGGCTGGTTTCCTTTGCACGAAAACGTTCAGAAAAAAGTATGTCAGAAAAGCTGGCTGCCGAGTTGATAGATGCTGCCAATCAACGGGGTACGACCATTAAGAAAAGGGAAGACACACACAGAATGGCTGAGGCCAACAAGGCATTTGCTCACTATAGATGGTGAGTGGGTCTATTGAACACGACAAACACAAGGAACACTGGGAGGGTAGCGAGATGGCGAAGAAGAAGTTTGAGCGTGTGAAGCCGCATGTGAATGTGGGCACTATTGGGCATATTGATCATGGGAAGACAACGTTGACGTCGGCGATCACGAAGCATTTGGCTAAGAAGGGGATGTCTGAGTACATACCGTTTGATGAGATAGACAAGGCGCCTGAGGAGAAGGAGCGAGGGATCACGATTGCCACTGCACATGTGGAGTATGAGACAGTCAATCGTCATTATGCCCATGTAGACTGTCCTGGTCATGCGGACTATATCAAGAACATGATCACGGGTGCGGCGCAGATGGATGGGGCGATATTGGTGGTTGGCGCTGATGATGGGCCTATGCCGCAGACGCGGGAGCATATTTTGTTAGCGCGTCAGGTGGGGGTGCCCTCAATTGTGGTATTTTTGAACAAGGTAGATATGGTAGATGATGAGGAATTGATAGAGTTAGTCGATTTAGAGCTTCGTGAGCTTTTGATCAAGTACGGGTTTCCTGGGGATGACACGCCAATCATACGGGGCAGTGCGCTCAAGGCATTGGAGAGTGATGATCCTGACAGTGAGGAAGTGAAGCCGATTTTTGAGCTTTTGGAGGCCATTGATACGTTTATACCGGAGCCTGTGCGTGAGGTGGACAAGCCTTTTTTGATGCCGATAGAGGATGTATTTAGTATATCTGGACGTGGGACAGTGGTTACGGGTCGTGTTGAGCGTGGGGAGATTCGAGTAGGGGAAGATGTGGAGATTGTGGGGATGCGGCCGACGCAGAAGACGGTGTGTACGGGTGTTGAGATGTTCCGCAAGATTTTGGATGAAGGTCGCGCTGGGGACAATATTGGGGTATTATTGCGAGGCACCAAGCGAGATGAGGTGGAGCGTGGGCAGGTGGTTTCGGAGCCTGGCACGATTACGCCCCACACAAAGTTTCGTGCGGGGGCTTACATATTAACCAAGGAGGAGGGTGGTCGTCACACGCCGTTTTTCAACGGCTACCGGCCGCAGTTTTACTTTAGGACGACAGATGTGACTGGTGTGGTAACGCTTCTGGAGGGTGCCGAGATGGTGATGCCTGGGGATAAGGTAAACATCGAGGCGGAGTTGATCACACCCATAGCTATGGAAAAAGAGCTCAGATTTGCCATCCGTGAGGGTGGTCGCACCGTAGGAGCCGGTGTGATCAATGAAATCATTGAATAAGTTTCTGAAAATCGTCAATCGTGTAATCGCAGAGGGCAGAGCGCAAAGCGGAAAGCGCAAGAACGCTATGCGCCATGCGCTATGCCCTATGCGCCGTCGAATTGGGTGTTGACGCTATGATTACGGACCAAAAGATACGGATTCGAATGAAGGCTTACGATCACAAGCTTTTGGACCAGTCAACTGCCGAGATTGTTGATACGGCCAAGCGAACGGGCGCCAGGGTTGTGGGTCCAATACCCCTGCCGACTACGATCAACAAGTATTGTGTATTGCGCTCACCCCACGTGGACAAGAAGTCCCGTGAGCAGTTTGAGATCCGGACTCACAAGCGTCTCCTGGACATCGTGGAGCCGACGCAACAGACTGTGGATGCCCTGATGAAGCTGGATCTTTCCTCTGGGGTGGACGTTGAGATAAAGCTAGACTGAACGCGCAAAGCGCATAGCGCAAAGAGCATAGAGCAAGGGAGCTTTACTTCTTCTGGGTCTACTCTATGCGCTATGCTCCAAGCGCTATGCGGGAATTTGGGACAAAGACAATGAACAGAGGGCTATTAGGCAGAAAGCTTGGTATGTCAAGCCTGTTTTCGCCAGAGGGACACCAGGTACCCGTGACAGTGCTTGAGGTGGGGCCTTGTGTCGTGACCCAGGTCAAGACGCTGGCGACTGACGGATACAATGTCGTGCAAGTGGGTTTCCTGGAAAAGCGGGAAAACCGAATCAATAAGCCGCTGGGAGGGCATTTTAAGAAGAGCGGCGGGCAGGCGTTTGCTTTTCTGAGAGAAATTTCAGTGGATGACCCTTCGGGGTACAACTTGGGCCAGACCCTGACCGTTGATATGTTCCGGGTAGGTGACAGTGTCGATATAAGTGGCGTCTCTAAGGGAAGAGGATTTTCAGGTGTTATAAAACGTTGGGGTTTTCACGGAGGCAGGGCGACCCACGGGTCTATGTTCCATCGTGCACCGGGCTCTGTGGGGGCCTCTGCAACGCCTTCCAAGATCATCAAGGGGCGTAAGATGCCGGGTCATTATGGAAACCGACGTGTAACAGTGCGAAACTTGGAGATTGTTGATATACGCCCAGAGCAACACCTTCTGATTGTAAAAGGGGCCGTGCCAGGGTGCAAATCTGGACTGGTTGAGGTGCAGAAACCGAAGTTTGAGAGGTAAACTGAAGGCCTTCGGAGTACTGGAGTAATGGAGTACTGGAGTGATGGAAACAACAACGCTTTTTTGCCTACCACCTATTACTCCAGTACTCCAACACTCCATCACTCCATGTAGAAGGCAGAAAGAAGTTGTAGAATTTCAGAGACGTTTGATTAGGAATGAGATTTATGGCCCTTCAAGATGTCTATAGCATGGATGGTATGAAGGTTTCCGAGATAAATCTGGTAGATGAAATCTTCAATGTCCCGGTCAAGCAACATGTGTTGCATGAGGTGGTCAGGATGCAGCTCGCCAACAGGCGTTCTGGAACAGCCGCGACCAAGGGGCGTTCTGAAGTGCGTGGTGGGGGGCAGAAGCCTCATCGCCAGAAGGGGACGGGTCGTGCACGAGCAGGATCCCGGAGATCTCCTCTGTGGCGCGGGGGAGGTGTCGTGTTTGGTCCAAAGCCGCGCAGTTATGGTTATAAGGTACCAAAAAAGGTTCGCGCACAGGCCCTGAAAATGGCCCTGACAAGTAAGCTGCAAGAGAAGGCCTTGATTGTTATGGACAAACTCGATCTGGAAACTCACAAGACAAAACGATTCGTGGAGGTTATGGGAGCGTTAAAGACCGGGCAGGCATTGATTGTGACAGACCGAAAACTTGAGAAACTTGAGCTCTCCTCAAGGAATGTGCCACATGTGAAGGTGGTGCGCTGGGAAGGTTTAAATGTCTATGACATCCTCAGGTTCAAGCACCTGATTTTACTTGAGCCTTCTGTGAAGCAGCTTGAGGGAAGATTGCTGTCGTGAACCCATACGAGATTATCAAGAGACCAGTTATTACTGAAAAAGGCACCATCCAAAAGAAGGCTAATAATCAGCTCGCCTTTGAGGTAGACCGCAAGGCCAACAGGGTGGAGATCAGGCACGCGGTGAAAAAAATTTTCAATGTTCGGGTGGTAAAAGTTCGCACCTTGCAGATGAAAGGCAAGGTCAAACGTGTGGGTCGCACGCTGGGCAAGCGCCGAGACTGGAAGAAGGCTATCGTGACCCTGGCTAAGGGTGAGAATATTGAGTTTTTTGAAGGAGTATGAATGGATTGTCGATTGTCGATTGATGATTGTCGATTGCGGAATGGGGAATGAAAGCGCATGGCGCAGAGCGCAGAGCGTAAAAGAAAAAAACGCTATGCGCTATCTGCCATGCGCTATGCGGAGCGAAGCTCCATTCACCGATGGCCAATAACGAATAACGAGTAACGAGTAAAAACATGGCACTTAGAAAAGTAAAACCTACCTCTCCCGGACGGCGATTTCAGACATATGATACCTTTGAGGAAATCACAGAGTCTCACCCTGAAAGGAGCTTAATACGACCTCTCAAAAAGAGCGGGGGTCGCAATACGGATGGCCGTATGACATGTCGCCACCGCGGCGGTGGACACAAACGGCGTTACCGCACCATTGATTTCAAGCGGAACAAGGCTGATGTCCCGGCAAAGGTGGCCTCTATAGAATACGATCCGAATCGATCGGCCCGCATCGCCCGGCTGCACTATGCAGATGGCGAAAAGGGCTATATTGTGGCTCCGCATAAGCTTTCGGTAAGCGATACAGTGATTGCCAGCTCCACAGCCGATATTAAACCCGGCAATGTTTTGCCGCTTCGTAACATACCGCTGGGTACCCAGATCCACAATGTTGAGATGCAGCCGGGCAAGGGAGCTCAGATGGTTCGCAGTGCGGGAGCCTATGCACAACTCGTGGCCAAAGAGGGACGGTATGCTCAGGTCAAGCTTCCCTCAGGTGAAGTGCGTATGTTCCTGATCGATTGCAGGGCAACGGTTGGTCAGGTAGGAAATCTGGAACATGAAAATATTTCACTTGGCAAGGCAGGCAAAAAACGCTGGTTGGGCCGTCGGCCAAGGGTACGAGGTGTTGCCATGAATCCCGTAGACCATCCAATGGGTGGTGGTGAGGGAAAGGCGTCTGGGGGACGCCATCCCTGTTCTCCTTGGGGCGTGCCTGCCAAGGGGTATCGAACACGAAAGAAGAGTAAGGTTAGCGATCGCTACATCGTAAAGCGCAGAAAGTAATGTGGATTGGAGTAATGGAGTACTGGAGTGATGGAGTGATGGATTGGAGGCAGCTGGCGTAAGGCCCAGGGCTCAAGGCGTAAGGGGAAACCATCTTGTCTTGAGCCTTACGCCTTGAGCCTTACACCGGTTTTAGTGTCCACTACTCCATTACTCCATTACTCCAACACTCCATTCCGCCATAGGCGGATAGAAATTCCGAAACGTTATAGGAGAGGATATGGCGCGTTCGTTAAAAAAAGGGCCTTACATTGAGCAGAAATTGCTCAAAAAGGCGCTTGCGGCCGAGGAGAGCGGGAGCCGGAAGGTTATTAAGACCTGGTCGAGGCGTTCCACCATCGTGCCCGAGCTGGTTGGTTTGACACTGGCCGTACACAACGGGAAAAAGTTTGTTCCGGTGTTTGTATCGGAAGATACGGTAGGCCACAAATTGGGGGAATTTGCACCAACAAGGACATTTTACGCACACGCTGGTGACAAGAAGACCCGTTTGAAAGGGAAGAAGAAATAAAGGTTGCAAAGGGCTGACATATGGAAGTCAAGGCAGTAGGAAAATATGTACGGATTTCTCCCGTAAAGGTTCGAAAAGCGGCAAGAGTAGTGAAAGGCAAGCGGGTGGAGGATGCTCTGAATGTGTTGGGTTTTATTCCACAGCGTTCGGCTAAGATCTTGGGGAAGATCATACGTTCGGCAGTGGCGAATGCTGACCAGACCCCTGATATGGAGGTGGACAACCTGTCCATTGCAAATATTGTTGTCAACCAAGGACCGAGCTTGAAGCGTTTCCGGCCAAGGGCCATGGGAAGGGCAACCAGGATTCTCAAACGAACAAGTCATATTACGGTGGTCTTGGCAGAACAGCAGAGAGCAGGGAGCAGGGAGCAGAGAGCAGAGGGCGTGGGGTAACGTCAGAAGAACTAAGGTTTTTGCTCCTTGCTCTATGCTCCATGCTCTATGCTTCATGCTCTTAGCTCTAAGAAGGAGGTTAGTTTGGGACAGAAGGTAAATCCGATTGGGTTCAGGTTAGGGATTACCAGATCTTGGAATTCTCGATGGTTTGCCGGCAAGGATTACGCTAGGTTTATTATAGATGACCATAAGATCCGTAACTTCCTGAAAAAAAAGCTTTATCATGCTGGTATATCGAATATTGAAATCGAAAGATGGGGCAACCGCATTAGATTGCGCATATATGCTGCCCGTCCGGGCATTGTGATTGGGAAAAAGGGAGCGGAGATTGAGCAGCTCAAGAAGGCTCTAGAAAAATTGATCTCCCAGGAGCTGATGATTGATATTCAAGAGGTTAGAAAGCCTGAGGTAGATGCTCAATTGGTGGCCGAAAACGTGGGCCTGCAAATTGAAAGGCGGGTTGCCTTTCGCCGGGCCATGAAAAGGAGTGTGACGTCAGCCATGAGGTTTGGTGCCCAGGGAATCAAGATATCCTGTTCGGGTCGTTTGGGAGGGGCAGAAATGGCCAGGACCGAATGGTATAGGGAAGGCAGAATACCACTTCACACATTAAGAGCGGACATTGACTACGGGTTTGCTCGAGCCCGCACCACGTACGGAATCATTGGGATAAAGGTGTGGATATTTAACGGCGAGATCCTTGAAAAAGATAGAGCAGAAGCAATTTAGGAGAACCTTATCATGCTTAGTCCTAAGAAAGTGAAATATCGGAAACAACAAAAGGGCAGGATGAGAGGAAAGGCTTATCGGGGATCAACTTTAAGCTTTGGTAAATTCGGGCTTCAGGTGATCGACCGCGGGCGGGTGACAGCACAACAGATTGAAGCGGCTCGTGTTGCCATGACGCGTCACGTAAGACGGGGTGCAAAGATTTGGATTCGAGTTTTTCCTGATAAGCCGATTACAAAGAAGCCTGCTGAAACGAGAATGGGTAAAGGTAAGGGCTCCCCGGAAGGTTGGGTTGCCGTGGTGAGGCCTGGCAAGATACTCTATGAAATGGAAGGGGTCTCCCCCGATTTGGCAACAGAGGCCATGAGATTGGCTTCACACAAACTCCCGTTCAGGACACGCTTGGTAACACGAGGTGAGCGCTCATGAAGGCAGGCGAATTGAGGGAGTTAAGCTTAGAGGAGTTGGGGCACAAGTTAGCAGATTTCACCCAAGAACTCTTCAATCTAAGATTTCAGCACGCCACAGACCAACTGGAGAATCCAATGAGGTTGAAGCAAACCAAGCGGGATATTGCCCGCATCAACACCGTGCTGAGGGAACGGTCAGATTGATGATTGACGATTGATGATTTATGATTGTTAATTGTTTTTCAATCGTCAATCATCAATCGTCAATAGACAATCCATAGGATGAGATATGAAAGATAGGGGATTGAGAAAAAGGCAGACTGGCACGGTTGTTAGCAATAAAATGGACAAGACGGTTGTGGTATCCATAGAGAGGATCGTAGAACATCCTACTTATAAAAAGTACGTGAAGCGGCGCGGGAAGTGCGTGGTCCATGATGCCCAAAACATGTGTCAAATAGGCGACAGGGTGATGATTGTGGAAACCAGGCCCCTGAGTAAAACCAAACGTTGGCAGGTATGCGAGATCCTGGAGAAAGCTCTTTGAGAGGGGTATTAGAGCGATGATACAGGCGGAGACCAAGTTACAAGTGGCCGACAACTCAGGTGCCAAAAAGTTGTATTGTATCAGGGTACTTGGTGGGTCCCGGCGGCGGTATGCGAGGATCGGAGATACCATTATCGTCTCGGTAAAGGAGGCCATACCAAACGCCAAAGTCAAGAAGGGAGATGTGATGCGGGCGGTTGTGGTGCGGACAAGGAAGGGATTACGCAGGCCCGACGGTTCCTACATAAGCTTTGATGATAATTCTGCGGTACTGATCAATCAGCAGGGAGAGCCGATTGGCACCCGTATTTTTGGTCCAGTGGCGAGGGAACTCCGGGCAAAGAAATTTATGAAGATCATCTCGTTGGCTCCGGAGGTATTGTAGTCTTGCCCAGTGGAGGGGAGTTATGTCAACTGTGAAGTGCCGCATCAAGAAGGACGACAAAGTCAAAGTTATCGCAGGGAAGGAAAAGGGCAAGATGGGCAAGGTCCTGAAGGTCCTTCATGACAAACAACGTATTATCATTGAAAACGTGAATTTTGTCAAACGCCACACCAAGCCAGGGGGTCAAACACGACAGGGCGGTATTATAGAAAAGGAGGCTCCGATCCATCGCGCCAATGTTATGTTGATGTGTAACAAGTGCATAAATCCTGCGCGCATCAAGATGCAGCGCCTTGAGGACGGCAGGATGGTAAGGGCGTGCAGAAAGTGCGGGGAAATTATAGATACATAGTTTATGAAAAAGTGAGCTAAAATGCCTAAAGTGCCTAAAGTGAGCTAAAGTTGAGGAGCTAACAAGACTTCCTTTTAAGATCGGTTTTATTCTTTTAACTTTAGGCACTTTAGTTCACTTTAGTTCACTTTAGGCACTCCATGAATGAAAAAAGGTAGTCATGTCGCACTTAAAGGCGCTTTATACCAGTGAGATAATCCCAAAACTGATGGATCAGTTTGGGTACAAGAACGTCATGCAGGTGCCGAAACTGGGCAAAATTGTGTTGAACATGGGGCTGGGTGAGGCAATCCAGAACATCAAGGTCCTCGATTCAGCGGTGCAAGAATTAGCCTTGATCGCTGGCCAGAGACCTGTTGTCACCCGTGCCAGAAAGTCGATTGCCGCTTTCAAGCTCCGGGAAGGTATGTCGATAGGGTGTAAGGTGACACTTCGAGGAATGCGCATGCATGACTTTTTTGCGAGGTTGGTTAACATCGCCCTGCCAAGGGTACGAGACTTTCGAGGGATTTCCGCAAAAGGCTTTGATGGCAGGGGCAACTATTCCTTGGGGATCAAGGAGCATATCATATTTCCGGAAATCGATTACGACAAGATTGACAAGATCAAAGGACTCAATGTCACCATTGTGACCAGTGCCCAAACTGATGAGGACGGCAAGGCGCTGCTTGAGTTGATGGGAATGCCTTTCAGGAACTGAGAAAGGGGGCGTGCTTGGCAAAGAAGTCTTTAATAGTGAAGGCAAAACGTAAGCCTCGGTTTAGAACTCGGGCATATTCAAGGTGTCCTATCTGTGGTCGACCGAGGGCGTTTATGAGAAAATTTGGCATTTGCCGAATATGTTTTAGAACTCTGGCCTTGAATGGAGAAATGCCTGGGGTAATTAAGTCGAGTTGGTAATAAAGGACAAGTGAGCTAAAGTGTCTAAAGTGTCTAAAGTGAGCTAAAATTGAGGACTGGAAGAAACTTATTTGGATTTGTTTTAGTTCCTTAACTTTAGGCACTCCGGTCGTGACCAATGACCAATTAAAGGAGACAGGTGATGCCAGTTACAGATCCATTAGCCGATATGCTGACACGGATGAGAAATGCCAATATGGCCAATCATAGGAAGGTGGATGTTCCAGCCTCCAAGATGAAAATCAGCGTGGCTAAAATCTTAAAAACTGAGGGCTACATTAAAAATTATAAGCTTATTAAGGATCGAAAACATGGGATTTTAAGAATCTATCTGAAATACGATGAGGTTAACGAGGGAATTATTACCGGTCTCAAGCGTATGAGCAAGCCTGGCAGGCGGCTTTATGTAAAAAATAATGCCATTCCTCTCGTCCTAAGTGGAATGGGAATTGCGCTCCTGTCGACATCAAAAGGGATACTCGCTGATCGCGAAGCAAGAAAGCTAAATGTCGGCGGCGAGCTACTCTGTACTGTCTGGTGAGCCCGCAGGCAGTTTTTTGGGTTCGTTGAGTTTCTTGAGTTCATGGGGTTCATGCAGCTTTAACACAACAAACACAACAAACACGATAAACACAATGATTGTGTAACTATGTCTCGAATAGGAAAACGACCGGTTCCAATACCAGATAGTGTCGAGGTGACTTATGATAGCCGTCAGTTAAGGGTGAAGGGGCCAAAAGGAGAATTGTCTCGCGCTATACACCCTGATGTGGACCTGGGTGTGAAGGATGGTTTCATTCACGTTATTCCATCTGGCAAGATAAAGCAGGTCAAGGCTATTCAAGGGCTTACACGAACATTGGTAGCTAATATGATGCTTGGCGTTACACAGGGATTCGAGCGTGGGCTTGAAGTGAACGGTGTTGGTTATCGCGTGGATATGAAGTCAAATGTCTTAACCTTCACTCTTGGCTACTCCCATCCTGTGGTCTATAAGCTTCCTGAGGGCATATCAGCCTCCGTTGACAAGAACAGAATTGTTTTGTCTGGGATTGATAAACAACTATTAGGGTCTACAGCGGCTACCATTAGAAAATTCAGAAGCCCGGAACCATATAAGGGTAAGGGGATCAAGTACGTTGAAGAGCAAATTAGACGTAAGGTAGGAAAATCAGCAGGAAAATAATTTAGTCGACTACTTGACTCCGCCCCAGGCGGACGGAGCGTAGCGGAGGTAAGTTTGGGCGCTTTATCCTTGAAAAAAAAGGCATGTTTAAGAAGAAAAAGGCGCGTGCGAAAAAAGATATCTGGGACCCAGGATCGCCCCCGGTTAAACGTGTTCAGGAGCACACGGCATATCTATGCCCAAATTGTGGTGGATACAAGCGGTCACACCGTGGCCTCAGCCTCTACTCTGGATAAGGAGACCCGTGGGCACGGAAGGTTTGAGAACAAAGTGGAAGCAGCATATTTTGTGGGAAAGCTTGTGGCGCGAAGAGCTATTGATAAAGAAATTTCCAAAGTCGTGTTTGACCGAAATGGTTTCTCGTATCACGGCCGAGTACAGGCGATTGCGAAGGGGGCTCGCGAAGGGGGTCTCGATTTTTAGCGAGGAGGAAGAGCGTTGCTTGGCAAAGAGATAAATGAAATTCAGCTAATAGAAAAGGTGGTTCATATAAACCGCACGGCCAAAGTGGTGAAAGGAGGCCGCCGTTTCAGTTTCAGCGCTGTGGTTGTCGTTGGGGACGGTAGTGGTAAGGTAGGAAGCGGTTTGGGGAAAGCTAATGAGGTCCCTGTGGCCATTCGCAAGGGGATTGAACGCGCCAAGAAGAACATGATCGAAATCCCTTTAGTCAACCAGACCATTCCATACGAGATTATGGGCAAATATGGGGCGGGCTTGGTTTTACTAAAACCCGCTTCTGAAGGGACTGGCGTTATTGCTGGCGGTGCCGTCCGGGCCGTGCTGGAGGCCGCAGGGGTGCAGAACGTTCTGACCAAGTGCATGGGATCTCATAACCCCCATAATGTTGTGAAGGCCACTCTTAAGGGATTGAGTCAGCTGCGCAGCCGCGAGACGATTGCGGCCAGGCGCGGCAAGGACCCTGCTGAGATATAGTGTAAAGTCCGTGGTATGTTGTCCGTTGTCCGTTGCATTTAGCCAGATTACAGGCCACGGACCACTGACGACGGACCACGGACCAATTGGGGAAACAGTTACATGTCTAAGACACTCAGGATAACGCTAAAGAAAAGTATGATAGGTAGGCCCGAGAAACATCGAAGGGTACTCCACAGCTTGGGATTAAGAAAGTTAAACAAGACGGTTGTTTTGAAAGAGACGCCACCAGTTCGAGGGATGATTCGAAAGGTGTCCCATATGTTGCAAGTGCAGGAGAGGCCCAATGAAACTGAATGAGCTGTCACCCCCCAGAGGGGCACGCAAGACTGTTAAACGGCTTGGCCGTGGACCGGGCTCGGGGCAGGGCAAGACGGCAGGCAGGGGAACCAAGGGCCAAAAGGCCCGCTCTGGCGGCAACATAAGGCCCGGATATGAAGGAGGACAGATGCCCCTACAGCGCCGGCTGCCTAAACGAGGATTCACCAATATCTTTAGAAAAGAATTTACAATTGTCAACATTCGTGATCTCGAACGGTTTGAAAAAGGTTCGGTGGTGGACAAAGCCGCGCTGACGGCTGCAGGTCTGCTGAAACGAAACTCAGATGACGTCAAACTTTTGGGCCAAGGTACCATTGACTATCCGCTGATGCTGAAGGTTGACCGGTGCAGCAGGCCAGCACGAGTCAAGCTCGAGGCTGTTGGTGGGCGGGTGGAACTGACTTAGTTTATTGAGTTTATCGGGTTTATTGAGTCTATCGGGTCTATTGAGTTAATTTAAAAACACAACAAACACAACAGACACAACAGACACAAGATATGATTGGTGGCTTTCAAAATATTTTTAAAATTCCTGAGTTAAAAAAGCGCATTCTATTCACCTTCGCCCTGTTGATGGTGTATCGAATCGGATGTGCAGTGCCAACGCCAGGGATCGACGCAGATGCCCTTGCCACGTTTTTTGCCCGTGCCCGGGGAACTCTCTTAGGGCTATTTGACATGTTTTCCGGTGGCGCCCTTGAGCGGCTTTCGGTATTTGCTCTGGGAATCATGCCGTACATAAGCGCCTCGATCATATTGCAGCTCCTGACTGTCGTGATTCCCCACTTAGACAGGCTATCCAAGGAAGGAGAGTCCGGGCGGAAAAAGATTACGCAGTACACACGTTACGGCACAGTTATTCTAAGTATAATCCAGGGGTTCGGAATCAGCATCGGGCTTGAGAGCATGAGCGCACCTGGCGGCGCAGCGATTGTTGCCTATCCTGGCTGGAGCTTCCGATTCATGACAGTGCTTACTCTGACCGCTGGCACGGCCTTCATCATGTGGCTTGGGGAACAGATAACAGAGCGGGGAATCGGCAATGGGATATCTCTCATCATATTTGCAGGTATTGTGGCGCGTATGCCCAGTGCGGTTGGCAATACCTTTCGTTTGGTGAGTACCGGCGAGATGGGAGCTTTTCTGGTATTGGTGATCGTCGTGTTGATGGTCGTTGTCGTAGGGATTATCATATTTATGGAGCGGGGCCAGCGCAGGATACCTGTACAATATGCCAAACGGATTGTTGGGCGCAGGATGTACGGGGGCCAGAGCACCCATCTGCCCCTCAAGATCAATACGTCGGGCGTCATTCCGCCGATTTTTGCGTCTTCCATTATTATGTTTCCGGCCACGGTGGCCAGCTTCATAAAAGTTCCATGGATGCAAAGCGTTGCCCAGGCCATGACACCCGGTGGCATCGTATATAACCTCGTGTTTGTTGGGTTTATTATCTTCTTCTGTTATTTTTATACGGCTGTTACTTTCAACCCGGTTGATGTGGCTGACAACATGAAAAAGTACGGGGGCTATATCCCCGGTATCAGGCCCGGCAAGCGCACGGCCGACTATATCGACAGAGTGCTTACACGCATAACCTTTGGCGGCGCCCTCTACGTGTCAGCGGTTTGTGTATTGCCAACGGTGTTGATTGCCAAGTTTAATGTGCCTTTTTACTTTGGAGGCACTGCCCTTTTGATTGTGGTAGGGGTGGCCATAGACACCATCAGTCAAATGGAGAGCCACATGGTGGCTCGACACTACGAGGGTTTCATAAAAAAGGGGAAGGCGACCAGAGGACGATATTGACATGGCCGTGAAGAGCGGAGCATTCTGAGTACTACCAATGGGAGCGGATAAATCCCCAAGGAAGAACCGATTGAGGTTCAAGGAAAGGTAGTGGAAACGTTACCCAATGCGATGTTTCGAGTGGAGTTGGAAAACAAGCATATGGTCTTAGCCCATGTTTCTGGCAAAATGCGCATGCATTTTATTAAGATTTTAGCTGGTGATATCGTGACTGTTGAGCTTTCCCCGTATGATTTATCGCGTGGTAGAATCGTATATCGGACCAAGTGATTTCGGAATGCGGAATGCGTATTTCGGAATGCGGAATGAAATCGTGGAGCGATTTCCGAATAACGAATAACAAAAGTAGAGGAGAAGATGAAAGTAAGGGCATCGGTAAAAAAAATATGCAGCAAGTGTAAGATTGTTCGTCGCAAGGGGATTGTCAGGGTCATTTGCGAGAATAAAAGACATAAGCAAAGGCAAGGGTGATCGATTGACGAACGAAAGCGCAGAGAGCAAAGCGCATAGTGCAGAGCGTAAAAAGAAAAAACGCTATGCGCCATGCGCCATGCGCCATCGAATAACCAATAACGAAAGCGCAGGGAGGCAACAGATTGGCACGGATTGCAGGCGTTGATTTGCCAAGAAATAAGCGGGTCCAGATAGGTCTGACCTATATTTATGGGGTTGGGCGTAGTACATCGAGGAAGATATTACAGGAGGCCGGTGTAGACCTTGACACAAAGACGCATGAATTAAGAGAAGACGAGGTTACGGCTATTCGTAAAATCATAGATGACCACTGCAAAGTTGAAGGAGAACTTCGCACCGAAGTCTCTATGAACATAAAACGACTGATGGAACTGGGGTGCTACCGTGGTTTCAGGCACCGAAAATCACTTCCGGTTCGAGGGCAGCGAACCAGCACCAACGCCAGGACCCGGAAGGGACCACGTCGGACTGTTGCAGGAAAAAGAAAGAAATAGGAGGAATTTACATACATCATGGCGAAGCCCTCTCGAAAAAGGAAGGAAAAGAAGCACATCCTAAATGGGATAGCTCATATCCAGTCGAGTTTTAACAATACGATAGTCACCATCACTGATCCTGCGGGAAATGTAGTGGCATGGTCCAGTGCAGGAACGCAGGGTTTCAAGGGTTCGCGAAAAAGCACGCCCTTTGCCGCTCAACTGGCGGCACAGGATGCCGTCAAGAAGGCTATGGAACACGGGATGAGAAACGTAGAGGTCTATGTAAAGGGTCCAGGTGCAGGTCGGGAGGCTGCTTTGCGCGCCCTTCAGGCAGCAGGGTTTAATGTAGTTTTGATCAAGGATGTGACCCCCATCCCGCACAACGGCTGTCGCCCGCCCAAGCGGCGCAGGGTGTGAAAGGAGGGCTATTTTGGGACGTTATGTCGGTTCGCTGTGCAGGCTATGCCGCAGCGAAAACCTAAAGATGTTTTTGAAGGGAGATCGATGTTATTCTGACAAATGTGCCTTTGACCGGAGGGGATATGCTCCTGGGCAGCACGGACAACGACGGCGCAAGGTCTCTGACTACGGCATCCAACTTCGTGAGAAGCAAAAAGTCAAACGTATGTATGGCATGCTGGAAAGCCAGTTTCGTGGTTTGTTCAGCAAAGCGGAACGTGCACGGGGCATAACCGGTGCCAACCTTTTGATTTTTCTGGAGCGGCGCCTGGACAATGTGGTCTATCGTTTGGGATTTGCGAATTCACGAACACAGGGAAGGCAGTTAGTACGCCATAACCACTTCATGGTCAATGGCAAAAAAATGAATATTCCGTCTTACACGGTAAAGGTAGGTGACGTCGTAGAGGTGCGGGAGAAAAGTCGAAAGGTGGCTGTCATTTCCGATGCTATGGAAGCCGTGGTGCGACGCGGCATTCCCGCATGGCTTGAACTTTCAAAAGAGCATTTCAGTGGAACCATAAAGGCCTACCCTACCCGGGAAGAATTGACGATGCCAATTCAGGAGCAATTGATCGTGGAACTCTATTCTAAATAAACCTCTCAGAATTTCTATCCGCCTACGGCGGAAAATTCCTACGACTTTAGTCGAGTGGTCGAGTGGTCGAGTCGCGAAGTGGTTGACTACTCGACTAGTGGACCATGGCCCAGACCTGGATTGCCGGCTATCTACTTGTATATATGAGGTGTGCGCCAGGGTGGGCCAATTACGAAGTGAAGCAAAGTAAGTTCGAACCAAATTCGGAGGGTAAACATGTCATCGAATGAGCTCATGTACATGAACTGGCGCGAGCTGATCAAGCCCAGAGGTATTGCGATCACTGGCAGCACACCGTCCTACGCGAAGTTTGTCTGTGAGCCCCTGGAAAGGGGTTTTGCCATTACCATCGGCAATTCGCTCCGCAGAATCCTCCTTTCCTCGCTTTACGGGGCTGCCATTGTCTCAGTAAAGATAGATAACGTTATGCACGAGTTTACGGCTATAGCGGGTGTTCTTGAGGATGTCTCTGAGGTGATATTGAATCTTAAGGAAGTCCACCTGCGAATGTCTGATCCGGGGCCCAAGGTGCTCAGGATCGAGGCCTCTGGAGAGGGTGAGGTTAAGGCTGGGGACATAATCTTCGACGGCGGTGTTGAGATACTAAACCCAGAGCATCATATTGCAAGCCTTTCAAAGGACGCAAAACTGGATATGACCATGATGGCCAAGGTAGGCAAGGGTTATGTACCCGCCGACATGAACAAAGGAGAAAACGATCCCATTGGGACCATACCAATAGATGCGGTATTCTCGCCTATTAAGAGGGTCAACTATGTGGTGGGCAATGCGCGGGTTGGGCAAAGGACCGATTATGATAAACTCACTCTTGAGGTATGGACTGACGGTAGTATTGCGCCGGAAGACGCGGTAGCGTATGCGGCAAAAATACTTAAAGAACAGATGACCATATTAATCAACTTTGATGAGGCAGCAGAGCCTGAGCCTGAACCTGAAAGAGAGGAAGAGGAGGAAAAGCCCCTCAACGAAAACCTCTATCGGGGTGTCGACGAACTGGAACTTTCGGTTCGCTCTGCCAACTGCCTAAAGAATGCGAACCTCCGATATATTGGGGAATTGGTCTGCAAGACCGAGCCCGAGATGCTGAAGACGAAAAATTTTGGCCGTAAATCACTGAATGAAATTAAGGAAGTTCTGACCGAAATGGGACTGACTCTTGGTATGAAGATTGATGGCTTTGTCCCACGTGAGGAAGAGACTAAAGAAGGAGAAACCAGCGACGCATGAGACACCAAAAAGCGGGAAGAAAGCTGAACCGCACAGGAAGCCATCGGAATGCCATGTTCCGGAATATGGTAACCTCCCTTTTCGAACACGGCCGGATTCAGACAACGGATGCGAAGGCCAAGGAGTTGAGGCAGTGGGCTGACCGGATGATCACCCTGGCAAGAAGAGGTGATCTCCATGCACGACGCCAGGCCCTGGCAGTGATGAGAGACAAGATGCTGGTCCACAAGCTGTTTGAAGAGGCACCGGATCGTTTCGGGGACAGGGCTGGAGGTTACACCCATGTAATTAAAGTACGGAGACGGCGAGGAGATGCAGCCCCTATTTCATTGGTAGAACTTGTTGGTGCAAAGGAAAAGAAAGAACAGAAAAAGAAACGGTTCAGGGGAGCGAAGAAGGCGGTCGAGAAACTCAAGAAGGAAGCGCCCGTAAAGGCCAAAGAAAAAGAAGAGGCAAAAGAAGCTAAAATCGCAGAGAAGACTGCAGAGCAAGAGATGTCCGAAATGAAACAACAGGCCCCCCTGGAGCCAGAAGGCGAGCAGGGCAGCAAAGAAGGGGAGTCCAGATCCGAATAACCCCGCTCCTTATTGACAAGGCTTGCTGATGCAAATCATAAGAGGCGATAGGGGTCTTCTCATCGGCCGGACAGGCACTGACCGAAGACTTTAGCATTCTCGATTTTAGTAAGTCTGGTTTCGACCACCTGATGGTACAATTCGTCGGTCCCTTCTAAAAGCACAGGGATATAGTTCCTGGTCAGGCCCTTGAGATATCCTGTGGCCCTGTCCCTCTTTCCTTCAATCAAGACTTCGAGTGTCGCACCAATGAACTTTTCGTAGAACTTCCTCCGCTTGGTTTCGCCGAGGCCACGGAGATGTTTACATCTCCTCTTAATCGTTTCAGGTGGGACTGAATTTCCACAGGTCTCGGCCGCGGTTCCTTTCAGCATGGAAAAAGGAAAAACGTGTAGGTAGGCGATGGGGAGTCGCTCCACCAGATTGCACGTGTTTTCGAAGGCCCTTTCGGTCTCTCCCGGAAATCCTACCAGCACATCCACGCCTATAGCCACATCAGGCATGATACTGACGATGTGGTAGACCAGGTCTCTGTAAAATTTTGAGGTATAGGGCCGATTCATAGACTTGAGCACCTCGTCGTCTCCGCTCTGTAAGGGGATATGGAGATGTGGACAAACATGTTTTGAGGTTGCCAACTGCCGAATGAGCTCTTCTGGCAATTTAGCAGGTTCGATGGAGCTGAGGCGCAATCGTTTTATCCCCTGGGAGCCGTTGATCAACTGTATGAGCCTGCTGAGTGAGGTGGCTGGTGTGAGGTCTTGACCGTACCGGCCGGCATTGATACCGCAAAGCACGACCTCGATGTATCCGTACTCTTTAAGAGTCCTTATTCTTTTGATGATAGTTTTCGGTCTCAGGGACCGACTCCGCCCTCGTGCGTAGGGAATGATGCAGTAGGCACAAAAGGCATCGCAACCATCCTGTATTTTCACAAAAGGGCGCGTTCGATTTCCAAACCTGGTAATAGGAAGGTCCTGAAACGGGCGGGGGGCTGAAAGATCTTCAATAAGGGTCGTTGCAGACCCATGATGCTTGTAATGGGTGATCAATCGTGCAATCTGGTCTTTGAATGCATTTCCCACGATACAATGCACGCCCGGCATGGAACTGAAGATCTCGGGGGCTACCTGGGCATAGCAGCCTGTAACCACCACAAGTGCCCCAGGGTGGTTGCGGATGGCCTTTCTCACGGCCTGCCTGGACTGCATGGCTGCTCT
>JAGMBW010000072.1 GCA_023129535.1 Desulfobacterales bacterium | reverse complement strand
TATTTTTCCTGCGGTGAACTATTACAGTAATACTTATAAGCTGTTTTTCTCGCTATTTTCCAATTACCTTCCAGCAGCGCACCCTGTGATCGTCGCCTGCGTGGTAGAAGCCAAATTCCTCTTTTCGACATCGATCTTCAACAAGAGGACATCGCCCTTGAAATCTGCACCCGGCAGGCGGGTCCAGGGGGCTTGGTACATCACCGGAAAGGGTTTCCAGTTCACGTCTGCGATCTGGTTCAGGCACAGGCACTGCTGAAAGCAATGCCAGGGTATAAGGATGGAGAGGATTATCGTAAAGCTCGTCTGCAGGGGCATACTCCATAATGTGGCCCAGGTACATGACAGCAACTGTGTCGCTGATGTATCCCACAACATTCAGGTCATGGGCAATAAAAAGATAGCTGAGGCCCAGGTCAGCCTGAAGGTCTTTGATGAGATTGACGATCTGGGCCTGGACGGAGACGTCAAGGGCCGACACTGCTTCATCACATATGATCAAGGAAGGCTCCACGCTCAGGGCCCGGGCTATGCCAATGCGCTGTCGCTGCCCCCCGCTGAATTCATGCGGATAGCGATCAGCACCCCTTGCCGGTATACCCACCATCTCCAGAAGCTTTTCGACACGGGCTTTGCGCTCGGCCCGTCCTTTCACACCCAGAGTCCGCAGCCCTTCTTCTATCGATTCCCCTATGGTCATCCGGGGGTTCAGAGATCCGTACGGATCCTGGAAGATGATCTGCATCTCTTTTCGCAAGGGCTTCATCTGGCTCTCGGAAAAGCGGGTGATATCCTGATCCCGAAAAACGATCTTTCCCTCATCGGGTTCGAGCAGCCTAAGGATAAGCCGGCCTGCCGTGGACTTGCCGCACCCGCTCTCGCCCACCAGACCCAGGGTCTTTCCCTCTTCAATATCAAAGTCCACCCCATCAACAGCACGGATCCATCCGGCGACCTTCTGCAAAAAGCCTCTACGCACCGGAAAGTATTTTTTCAGCCCTTCAACCCTGAGAAGGTTCTTACTGGAATTGATTCCTGCCACCTCTCCTGAATATTCTGTAGGCGTTCACAGGTTCAAGGTTCAGAGGTTCAAGGTTGAGGGATTCAAAGTTTGGGGTTCACTAGTTCACCGTTCAGAGTTGCCTTTGAACCGTGAACCTCCGAACCTTGAACCCGTGATCAGAGCTGACGAAGCAACGGTTCAGATTTGACGTCAACCCTGAACCTCTGAACCCTGAACCTCTGAACCCGTGAACGGTTATTTGTAGTTTAACATCCTTGTTTTGTCAAGAAATTATGAAGGTTACACAGAATCGTGAATATGGGAAAATGTTCAGACAGCTCCTGAAATATGGCAATATGGATAACGCCGGATAAGTGGTTAATATTCATTGACATTCCCCCAACAACGCTTTATAAGAGATTGGTTATAAACAAACCAAAATCAAAAAGGGAGAAAACCAGTCATGAAAAACTTGAAACAGGATCTTCAGGGTGTAATCAGGGAATTCAATGCGCTCACAAAGAAGACAAAAGAACTGACGACCAAACTGAAGAAGAAGGCGGTTGACCAACTGGAAAAGGCTCAGGCTGCTGTAACACCAGAAGCCGCAGCACAGCGGACAGCGGAAGCATTGAAGAGTCTCACAAAGACGATGGGAAAAATCGCTAAGGCCGTTGAGAAGTTTGAGATGGAGCGGGGTGCAAAGAAAGCAAGAGCCAAAACCAAAGCCAGCGCTAAAACAAGAAAGGCGCCCACAAAGAAAACCCCCGTTAAGAAGAAAGCCGCAAAGCTGACTGCCACTGACCAGGTTGTGAATATTATCAAGAGATCAAAGAAAGGGGTCGATGTTCCCACGCTGATAAAAAAGACCGGGATCGAAGACAAAAAAATCAGGAATATCCTCTTCAGGGCGTCCAGGCAGGGAAAAATCAAGAGAGCTGGCAGGGGAATTTATGCAGGCGCGTAACAGGTTGTATCTCAACAAGGTTAGCCCACCTTGCAAAAGCCACTCAGTCAGGTCATGATCCGAAGCTCAGGCAAGACATAAACATTGAGAATGGCCCATACCACTGCAACGGTTATGATCAAGGGAACCTGTCTTGTGCTTATCTTAGAGGAGAAAACCCCATCCGGTTTCCGGTGAACTGAAGGTTTTCCCATGAGAGCGACCAAATACCCTCCAATGACAACCAGGGGGATGAGCCCAAAGGCCAAAGGATGCCATTGCCATGCCTGTATCCTTGCGATGTTGACAACCATCCAGATTAGGGACAGGCCAGCATATACCTCAAGAGCGAGCCATATCTGTCCTGTCCCAAATCGCTGTCGCTTGCGAGCATGGTACAGTAGGGCTCCGTACAACACCAATTCACCTACCGATGCCGTAATGACGCCGGACCGAACATGGCCAAAGATGGCCGTGCCAAGGCCGTAGACCATGGCCCCATAAGATCCCACGTAGCGGGGCTTGAGTTGCAAGAATCGATGTATTTTCATTTATAAGCCTTTCCTATAACGAATACGCCCGTCGCCATTTTTATTATAATTTTGATGTTCTTACACTATGGATGATCAACAGTTTCGTCAACTCCTTAATAGATTCAGCCTGTCCTGGGATGGTTACCGCAAGGTTAGACGGGGCGTCAAAAAGCGTATTTCCCGCCATATGCACGAGTTGGGCTGCCGAACTATGCGTCAGTATTTTTTGGTCCTGGATCAAAATAAAGACGTGAGGCAACATTTTGAAGGTCTAATGACGGTTTCCATCAGTCGTTTTTTTCGCGACCGTGGTCTTTGGCAGACCCTTGAAAATGAGATATTGCCCACTATCATCAACGAGAACAGGGAAATCGTAAAAGCCTGGTCAGCGGGTTGCGCCTGTGGAGAAGAGGCGTATAGTTTGAAGATCTTGTGGCATTCTCTAAGTGGGCGTTTTCAGGGCCTGCCGGATCTTCAAATATGGGCGACTGACATGCATCCGGTCTATCTCAACAGAGCCCGGATAGGGATCTATCGCCAAAGTAGCCTGAAAGAAGTACCGGAGGCATTTCGAGCCCTCTATTTTGAGGCTCGGTCAAAAGAACAGACTTACGCGGTCGCTGAACACTTGAAGGAGGGAATCAAGTGGCAGGTTCAAAATCTGTTATTCGAGCCTCCCGGGACCGGCTTTCAACTGGTGTTTTTGAGAAACAATCTTTTGACCTACTATGAAAATGAACTCAAAGCGCTACCTTTTCAGGGGGTGGTCCACAGTCTGGCTCGAGGTGGGTTTTTGATCATTGGCACCCATGAGAAGATACCATCAGGGATCCGGGGGCTTTTGCCGTTTGCCCCCCGTCCATACATTTTTCAAAAGGAGGGCTGAAATGAAAAAACTTCTAATAATTATACTACTTCTAATACCCTGCCAGGCCGAAGCCTTTGAACGCTACAACAGAGTAGTGAAATATGACAAGTACTTCTCAAAGTATTCAAAAAGATATTTTGGTCCTTTTTTTGATTGGCGTTACTTCAAGGCCCAATCTGTAGCAGAATCCAGATTGATAGCAAAAGCTAAATCAAGAGTGGGTGCATTGGGTGTTATGCAAATCATGCCCAAGACCTTTGAAGAGATAATCAGAAAAAATCCAAGTATTAAAGGAACCAGAGAACAACCACGTTGGAACATAGCAGCAGGTATTTACTATGACAGGATGATATGGAAAGCATGGAAAGCTGAGCGTCCATTTCGAGACCGGATTAACTTCATGTTTGGGTCTTACAATGCGGGCAAAGGAAATATTCTTAAAGCACAAAAGATAGCAAAGAAAGGAGAACTTAATCCTAACTTATGGGTATCCGTAGAACACAGTTTGCCTAAAGTCACAGGTAGACGGAGTAATGAGACCATTGGTTACGTCAAGAAAATCAATGAGATCAAGGGGGTTTTGAGATAATGGAACTTTCTATCACTTTGTTGAACTTTGGTTACGCAATAGCTGGCGCAATTTTGACCTTAGTGTTTATGATGGTAGGTTATAAAATCTTTGATAGGATGACTCCATTCAATACTTCCAGGGAGTTAGGCGAAAAAAATGTAGCCGTTGGAATAGTGGTTGGATCTATATTTATTGGATTAGGCATTGCCGTGGGGTTGGTTATTGGCATGGGACTTAACTAACAAGAGGGGACGAGACGGTCTTAACCCTATGATCGGATACTGGCCTCGTATTCGCGGTTTATCTCCGCGATGAAGCCGTGATCCGCAAAACTGAAATAGATGTTGTCGCCAATGATCAGGTGCTCGTGGATCGTAATTCCCATGACCCGGCAGGCATGAATCAACTCGCGGGTAATAAGCCTGTCTTCACGCGACGGCTTTGGCTCTCCCGATGGGTGGTTGTGTACGAGGAAAAGGCCTGCCGCATGATGCCTGAGCGCTGTCTGCACGACCTCCCTTGGGTAAACGCTGCTGGCAGTCAGGGTGCCTTCAAAAAGGTCTTCTATAGCGATAATCTTATTTTGGGCATCTAAGAAAACGACCTTGAAGATTTCCCGTTTCTTGTCTCGAAGGCTATGGTAAAGATAATCGAAGAGTTCTTTTGAAGACCGGATCGGATCCTTCCCTATCACTTTTTTCTGAAGATAGCGCTCCGCAACAGCCCGGACAAGCTTGATTCCGAAGATGTTTTTTGGGCCAAGGCCCTTAACCTCCTGGAGTTGTTCGGGTGGCGCCTCAATCACCGCCTGCAGTGTTTCAAAGCGCTTCAAGGCTGCCTTGGCCTGGTCTTTACAGTCCTTTCTCGGTGTCCCCAAAGTAAGAAGCAGCTCTATGACTTCGTAATCGTGGAATCCGTCCAGACCGGAGGCCAGGAATTTTTCCCTGAGCCGCCTTCGATGGCCCTCGCCTTTATGGGATGTCATTGGTCATTGGTACTCCGCAGAGCGCAGAGCGCATAGCGCATAGCGGATAGGGTTTTGGTTTGTTGCACTCTGCGCTTTGCGCTCTGCGCTCTGCGCTCTGCACTCTGCGTTTTGCGCTTTCATTCTTCATCCAGCTCATGTTTCAGGTTCCTGCTCATGAGAACTTGAAGAGCCTCATTCGGGTCAAGATCCTCATACAATATGCGATAGACCTGTTCTACAATGGGCATTTCGGCCCCCATCTTTCGGGACATATTGTAAACCGATCTCGTGGTCTTGACACCTTCGGCCACCATGCGCATTTCGGAGAGGATCGCTTCAAGCTTCATCCCCTGTCCGATCTTGTACCCAACAGTCCAGTTGCGGCTCAACTTCCCGGTGCAGGTCAGAACCAAATCACCAATGCCTGCAAGCCCCATAAAGGTTTCTCGGTCGGCCCCGAGTCTTATACCCAAACGCTGGATCTCGGTTATACCTCTGGTGATCAGGGCAGCTCTGGTGTTATATCCGAGGCCAAGTCCGTCTGAAATGCCTGCTGCAATGGCAATCACGTTCTTTAGGGCGCCGCCCAGTTCCACGCCAACCACATCACCGCTTGTGTAAACTCTAAAATAAGGGGTGGCGAAGATGCTCTGCACGGCTCTGGCCACCTCAGGGTCAAATGCTGCTACGGTGACAGCCGTTGGAATCTGTTTGGCCACCTCCCTGGCAAAGCTCGGCCCTGAGAGAACCGCGATTCGACTTTGAAGCCTTGGGGGAAGAAGCTGTTTCAGGATGGATGATACGGTCAGGTGGGTCTCGGTTTCAATCCCCTTGGTGGCAGTGACGATGAGGCTCTTTTCCGTAGGGTGGTGCACCATCCGCACGGCCACAGATCGAAAGACATGTGAGGGTACCACCAGAAGCAACATCTCTTTGTTCGCAGCCACCTGGTCAAGATCGTTTGACGGCCAAATGTTCGCAGAAAGGGAAAACCCTGGCAGAAAGACCTTGTTTTCCCGCTTTTCAAGTATGTCTGCGCAGACCTCTGGTTCAAACACCCACAGGGCAACATTGAATCCTTTATTGGCCAGCAGATTGGCCAGCGCAGTCCCCCATGCCCCCGCTCCAATAACGCCGATTTTCATGCCCGCTCCGTCCTGTAGTCAGTGGTCATTGTTACTCCGCATGGCGCATAGCGCATAGCGAATAGAGTTTTGGTCTGTTGCGCTTTGCGCTCTGCGATCTGCGCTGTGCGCTTTCAATCATCAATCCAATCACATATCCTTTTCCGCCAGCCTGGCGGCGCCGGCTACCCGTTCCCCTGGTTCCATCACGATCAACCGGACCCCTTGCGTGTTTCGTCCAATGACAGAGATATCCTTTACAGGCATTCGTATAATCTTGCCACGATCAGTCATGAGCATGAGGTCGTCCTCATCTACAACCAGAACGATGGCAACCACCATCCCATTCCGCTCCGTAGTTTTGATGGTGATTACCCCTTTGCCGCCCCGATTTCGTATGGGATATTCGTCGATGGAAGTTCGTTTGCCATACCCGTTTTCGGTCACGGTCATGAGGGTCTTCCCGTCAGTGAGCACCTCCATCCCTACGATATAGTCCCCTTCGTCAAGACGCATACCACGAACCCCCCGGCTCACCCTGCCCATGGGCCGTACCTTTGATTCATGAAACCGGATGGACTTCCCATGGCTGGATCCCAGGAACACGTTTTGCGTGCCGTCGGTCATGCGTGCAGCAATCAGTTCGTCCCCTGGCACCAGATCCACGCCAATGATACCGCCAGATCTCGGATGGCTGTATGCTATAATATCCGTCTTTTTCACCATGCCATCCCTGGTGGCCATGATAACGGCGTGGCCCGGTTCAAAGGACCGCACGGCAAGCACGGTGGCCAGCTTTTCTCTCTCCCCAAGGGCAAGGAGGTTCACGATCGCTTTGCCCCGTGCCAGTCGGCCAGCCTGGGGCAGTTCGTGGACTTTCCGCCAGTAAACACGTCCCAGATTGGTAAAAAAGAGGAATGTGTCATGTGTGGAGGCCACAAAGAGCCGGTCCACGAAGTCTTCTTCCCTGGTGGCCATGCCGGTTTTCCCTTTACCCCCGCGGCGCTGGCTGTTGTACAGGGTTATGGGATTGCGCTTGATGTAGCCGGCATGGGAGACCGTAACCACCATATCCTCTTCGACAATCATGTCTTCTATGGTGATGGCCTCGGTCTCCTCCACGATCTCAGTGCGGCGCTCATCCCCATATCGCTCCCTGAGGTCTGTGAGTTCCGCCTTCACGATATTTAGCACCAGGCGTTCACTGGCTAAGATTTCATGATACCGGGCGATCGCCTGGATCGTTTTTTTGTATTCCTCCTGGATCTTGTCGCGCTCTAAGCCGGTCAAACGCTGCAGTCGCATCTCAAGAATGGCCTGGGCCTGGGTTTCGCTCAGTTCAAACTGCAAAACGAGGCCTTCTCTGGCCTCAGCCGGCGTCTTTGAGGCGCGTATCATATGAATCACAGCGTCAATATGGTCTAAAGCTATCTTAAGGCCTTCCAAAACATGGGCACGGGCCTCTGCCCTGTCCAGGTCAAACCGGGTGCGGCGGATAATGATATCTTTTCGGTGGCTTATGAAATGGCTCAGGAGCTGCTCCAGCGAAAACACCTGGGGCCGCCTGTCCACAATGGCAAGCAGGATAATACCAAAGGTAGCCTCCATCTGGGTATGGGCGTAAAGCTGGTTGATGATGACGCCTGAGATTTCGTCCTTTTTAAGGGCAACGACGATCCGCATCCCCTCTCGGTCTGACTCATCCCGGACGTATTGAATTCCCTCGATCCGTTTTTCCTTAATCAGCTCGGAGATCTTTTCAATCAATCTGGATTTGTTCACCTGATAAGGAATCTCGGTCACGATGATGCTCTCGCGTCCGGTTCTGCGGTCCTTTTCGATCATGACCCGGGCCCTGAGTTTGATGATCCCCCGCCCTGTCTGGTACGCATCCCGGATACCTTTGCGACCGTGAATGATGCCTGAGGTAGGAAAATCGGGGCCGGGCAAATAGGTCATCAGCCTCTCCCAGGAGATGTCCGGGTTGTCAATGAGAGCGACCGTCGCATCAATGACCTCACAGATATTGTGCGGTGGGATATTGGTTGCCATCCCTACAGCGATTCCCGAAGAACCGTTTATCAAGAGATTCGGGATCATTGCCGGGAGAACAGACGGCTCCGTCAGGGTTTCATCGTAGTTGGCGACAAAATCGACTGTCTCTTTGTCAAGGTCTTCGAGCATCTCATGGGCCAGACGCATCAGCCTGACCTCGGTATACCGCATGGCAGCGGCTGCATCGCCATCCACCGAGCCAAAATTTCCCTGACCGTGAACCAGCGGATAACGCAAAGAAAAGCCCTGAGCCATGCGTACGATGCTATCGTAAACCGCTGTATCACCGTGGGGATGGTATTTACCGATGACATCGCCCACAATGCGAGCCGATTTCTTATACGGTTTGTTCCAGTCGTTCTTAAGCTCGTGCATGGCGTATAGAATCCGACGGTGAACCGGCTTCAGGCCGTCGCGAACGTCGGGGAGGGCGCGGCCAATGATAACGCTCATGGCATAGTCCAGATAGGACCGCTTCATTTCATCTTCGATCCTGACCTCGACCTGTCTATCCACTGTATTCATCGAAAATCTTCTTTGCTCCTTTGCATCCTCAGAAATAGAAGGGAAGGGACTTGGCTGGCTGGCAATTTTTCCAAAGAGAAACAGACGCAAACAATTTTAAGAACTTTCCACCAGTTAGTCAAGAATTAAAATGGCGGGAAGACCTGTTGGAGGGCTTTGGAAAGTCTTAAGCAGCTCTGGGAGAAAGCATGTCTGCCTGTAGCAAGGAAGCCATGTCAGGTCCCTTGACCACTGTCTCGGTCGGGTGGGTCTTTACATAGTCCCGAAAGGCTCGGCAGGTCTCGGCATCCTTACATCGATACTGACATATTTTCACATGAATCCTAGACTGATTGGCCCTTTTTTCACAAACAATATAATTTTCCATTGCTATCTTTATACGTTATAATTTTTCAAATAAAGTTTTTGGGGTATGGCACCCTCTTCCCTTTGCGTTCTTTGTTGCGATCAACCACGGGCACAAGGCGCAAGGCTCAGGGCACAAGGGCTTCTGCCTTAAGCCTTGCGCCTGATAGCTTAATGTGCCATGTTTGATTTCGTCTAGCCTGGTTTTGAACCCCAAAATGTTTTTCTTAAGGTGTATAAGTAGATTAAATATAATTAAATAGCTTTTATCTATACCTTTAATAAACTTTATATAATCTTATATGTAATTTGTCAAGGGAAAAAATGCTGTTTCCCGTTCCCCACCCTTACCTTCCCTCCCAGGTAGGCGTCCTTTTCTCCTTCTCCCCTTAATTCGTGCCTGCAATTCCTTTTTAATTTCATGCTCATTTAACATAAGAAACCGGTAGTGTCCAAAGCAGAGCGCAATTTCCAAATGTCGCCTTGCAAAATTAATGGCTTATCGATTTTGGACAATGTTTTCCAAGCACCTTAATGGGGGACGTAGTCAACTATTAAACTTACCGGGAGCGGGCACTGCTTCATTATGATCTTTTTACGACGAGGTTTCACGGGGTAAACATTCATTAAAATTCCATTGATCCCCTGGCCCAGACCTGCCCGCCATCGCGAGCCCGCACGGCAT
>JAGMBW010000071.1 GCA_023129535.1 Desulfobacterales bacterium | reverse complement strand
GAGCATAACATTGTGCAGGTTCCCCTTTTTTCAAATCAGATCAGGGGAGTGGAGGAACTGACAAGGTTGTCTGAGATTATCTATGGGAATTGAGAGGGATACAGGCGCGATGAAGAGGACTGCATACGGGCGTTTTAACCAGGCGGCACAGTTGAGGTTAAGAAGTGGTCTGGAGATGCAGCGGGAGATGGAGATGCCTTCTGATATCGAAGGAGAAGAAGTGATCAAGGCCGGGCAGGCAAGCTATCAAGATGGCATGCGAACCAGGGCCAACTGGAAGCCAGGTTATCTATACCTGACCAAAGAGCGCCTTATATTCCTGCAAGGGGCAAACAAGCTCTTTGAGATATCATTGAATTCTCTGAAAGATATATCAATTATACAAAGGGATTGGGTTCCCAAAAAGAAGGTGGAGCAACTTCAGCTCATGCAACAGAGTGATAGCCTTAAAAAAGTATTTTTTCTTTTTGCCAGGAACCTTAAGGAATGGAAAAAAACTATTGAGCTTTCTAAAAAGGGGGATGGAAAAGATGGTTAAGAGACGAAGAAGAAAGTCCGCAGAAACGATCCTTCCTGAGATGGAAAAGATCACCTGTGCATTTTGCAAGGGTAAGGGCAAAGATCCATTCAAACTCTTATCTCCTCTTTCATACTGCCCGGTCTGCAATGGCCATAAGACCGTTTATGTCATAAAGCCTTATGAGACCTGCCCCGCCTGTGAGGGCACCGGCGTCTATTACAGGAGCAAGCTCTTCTGCTGGAACTGCCATGGCAAAGGGGTGGTCCATGTGAGACCCGAGGAAGGGGCCGATGAAGGGAAGGAAATAGGAGGTTAGTATTGGAGAAGGAGGAAGGAAATGGAGAACAAAAAGATAGAACAATTGAAAGACCAGGTCGAGGCAAAAAGAGAGGAAATTTCCAAACTTGAAACGACAAAAGAAGCAAGCAAACAGGAGTTGGAAGATCTGACTGAGGCCCTCAAACAAGCAGAATGGCAGGCAAAACTGGACATCATCGACACTGAAATTGCTCCTCTTTTCAGAGAAGTAAAGGAAAAGGAGAACGAATTTAGTCGAGGAATAAATCAGTTTGTTGAGAAACTGAAACCAAAGATGCAGGATCTTAATAGCATTTTTATGACGATAGAGAGTCTTAAAGGAAAAATGAAAGATATTGAGACTACTCTTCTACATGATGGAGATAGGGTAAAATTACAAAAGACCTTTAAGCTCAAATACGACGAGATTGCTAACGAAATTGAAGTCGAAGAAAAAATCCCGAAGTACCTTGCCATTATAAAATATATCAACTCCAATCTGGGCCTGCAAGAAAAGATGGACAAATTGTTTTTCCGGACCCGGGATAACCTTTCCCCTTCTGCATTTCAGATTTATTCTTCTGTTGTGGATCGAGGGAAACAGAAGCCGTTTCGAGTCAGGGAAAGCGATCTTCTAAAGTTTTCTCAAATTTCTGAGACAAGAATTATCGATGCCAGAGACAAATTGGCACAGAGTCTTGATGAATTGAAAAACAATTCGTTAATAACCTATGAAAGAAAGGGAGATTTCTACAATATCCAGGTGGCGAGGGACTCAACAGAAAGGAGATAGTGATGCTTATCGAAAACAAGTGTGCGTACTGTGATGGCGAGGGATTGGATCCTTTCGGGATTCTGTCTACATTGTCTAAATGCCAGGTGTGTAGTGGCAGGGGGAAAATAAAGGTTTTTGAGCCCGTATTCGAGTGTGCCTTCTGTGAAGGAACCGGTAAATATCCTGGCCAGAGGATTACATGTACTACATGTGGTGGAAAGGGTTTCGTCACCGTCAAAGAGCCTTCCATAGAATGCGCCTATTGTGAGGGAACAGGCCAGCATTACGGTCAGGATTGGCTCCCGTGCAGCGTATGTGGAGGAAAAGGCAGGGTTACGGTATCGGAATCCAGAGAGATTTGCAAGGATTGTGGTGGTACTGGAAAAGCTCGAATCAACTCTACCCTGCCTTGCGTTACCTGCGGAGGAAAAGGGGTTACCAGAGTCGCTCGGAAGTAATTTAACGTCCCAAAAATTCGGTAGTGTCTGTGGTCAGTTGTCGGTAGTCAGTTGTGCTTGTATTTTTGGACATTTGGATGAAACGCCAAAACTGCCAATATAGTGGGGACATGTGTTTGAAATGATTTTGTTTTGCATTCCGTTCAACGGACAACTGACAACGATCGACTGACACTACTTGGAATTTTAAAGGAGACCAGAAATGGCTATAGAACCATCTCGAAATGGTGGCGGCGGTTTAGCTGACGTAATAGACAAAATCCTGGATAAGGGATTGGTCATTAACGCAGACATTACCGTATCTGTGGCAGGCGTTGAACTGCTTGGGATCAAGATTAGGGCCGCCCTGGCATCCTTTGAGACGGCAGCCAAGTATGGTTTGGAATTTCCTTCAGGAACCAATTTGGAGACCCCCGCCTGGACAGAGGCACTCATAGCCAGGGAAAATTGCCCTCAATGCGAAAAGAGGGTTCCTATTGAGGAACTTATAACGACCGGCTGCCCCTGGTGCGGCTGGATCAGTGCCAAGGCGAAGGCACTGGCCCAAAAGATCAGTCCGTAGAGGGAGTTGCTGGTTGCTCGTTCCTGGTTGCACGTTGCACGTTGCTCGTTACAGGTTGCTCGTTGCTTGTTGCTCATTGCACGATATAGGATGCTGGATACACGATACACGCACGATACAGCTTACTGTCCAATGTCCAATGTCATTTGTCGTTTGTCAGAGCAATATACGACTTTGGACTTTGGACCTCGGACTTTGGACAAAAAAAAAGAAGGGGAGATGCTTACGTGGAAGGGAAAAAGCGAGAGCTTTTAAGCAATGCCCAGAGATCATCCACGCGCTTTTCCAGGGCATTGGTCTTGGAAGTATATTGGCTCACTTCTTGTTTAATATGCTGCCTGCCCAATATCTCGCTCTGGTGTCTTAATTCTCTTTGTATAGCTTTAAGCTCAGGGACCAAAAGGTCCTGGATAGCGGCTCGGAAACCACCTACGGTTTTGCTGATATCATCCATTTTCCCGGCCTCCTCTAATTTATGTTCATAATAGCATTTCAAGAAATCGATGTCAAGGTCCAAAGTCAGAAGTCGGAGGTCGGAGGTCGGAGGTCAGAAGTCGGACGTCTGAGGTGATTTCGTAAATCCTGTCACGGGAGAGGGAGTGCACAACCTGTAACCTGCAACCTGCAACATGCCACATGCAACATGTGACCAATAACAACTGACAACTGACCACTGACCACTGATTATGCCCATAGACATTGACGAGAAAAATCTCAAACACGGAGTCATGGGGTTAGTCGTCGCCCTGGTCGAGATCATCAAGGATGCCCTCAGACTTCAGGCATTGAAAAGGATGGAAGGGGGAAGCCTCACCGAAGAAGAGACCGAGAGGTTAGGACAGGCATTGATGGATCTCGACACAGCAATCGACGAGATGAAAAAGGAGCAGGGAATCAGCGAGTCGGTCAAATCGGTAAGAGACGGCCTGGATAATATTGTGGATGAACTATTAGATAAGATGATCAATCCGGAGAGGTGGGAAGGAACTAACAGTTCAAGGTCCAATGTCCAAGGTCCAATGTCGTAAGTCATCGCCCTTGATCTCGGACCTTCGACCTTGGACATTGGACTTCGGACATTGGACGTCGGACATTGGACTTCAGGCGCAGAGCATGAAAGAGACAATTAAAAAGATGGTGAAGCAAGAGATAAGGGATATTCTTGCCGAGAATGAAGATACGATAAGAGAAATAGTAAGCACTTCTCTTCTGCCAGAACTCAGGACGGCCATTCGGGACTCCATTACCGGGGTTCTGGAAGAAATGGTGGAAGAGGAAGGGGCGTTGTCTATGGATGTTGCATTTCAAAACGTCCAATGTCCAAAGTCCAAAGTCCAAAGTCGTAGGAAACCGGACATCGGACACCGAACATCGGACGTCGGACCTCATAGCTCAGACCCTGGACCTCAGTCTTCTGACATTGGACCTCTGACATTGGACATTGGACTAATGAGCGGAAGATACCTTTACTGCATTGTCGAAGGCAGCGAGAGCGTAAATCTTGGCAGGATCGGCATAGAAGGCAACGAGGTCTATAGCATTCCTTACAAAGATCTCTGTGCCGTAGTCCATAATTGTCCTGCTGAGCCATACCAATCAGAAGATCAAGAGGTTGTGAAAGGCTGGATAGTGGCCCATCAAAAAGTGGTCGATGCGGCCTGGGAAAGATATGGTACCGTGCTTCCTATGGGGTTTGACACCATCATTCGAGGGAATGAGGCTTCTGACCCGGAAGAGAATATGAGGAATTGGTTAAAGGAGGATTACGAAAACCTGAAAGCGAAGATGGAAAAGGTCAGAGGCAGGGCAGAATACGGGGTGCAGGTATTTTGGGATTCTAAAGTTATGGCTCAAAAGATTACCGAAGAAAGTGTTGAAATAAAGAAGTTGGACGAAGAAATAAAGTCCAAACCGAGAGGCCTGGCCTACATGTACAGGCAGAAACTGGAAGACCTTTTGAAAAAGGAGATGGAAAAGCAGGCAGACCGATACTTTAAGGAATTCTATGAGAGAATCAAACCCCACGTGAATGACCTCCGTGTAGAAAAGACAAAAAAAACAGAGGACGAAAACAAACAGATGCTCATGAATCTATCCTGTTTGCTTCCTGGGGACGGGAGTAAAGGGCTGGGAGATGAGGTGGAAAAGATCGATGCCCTGGAGGGTTTTTCCGTTCGATATACCGGGCCTTGGGCACCATACTCATTTGTTTGAAGAATGTCCAATGTCCGATGTCCAAAGTCCAGAGTCCAATGTCCAAAGTTGGAGGTGATTTGTAATGAAGATCGAGCGCTTTGAAGATATTAAGGCTTGGCAAGAAGGTAGAATCCTAACAAAAATGGTTTTTGGAATCACTTCAGTTGGCAATCTTATCAAAAGCTATAGGTTAAGAGATCAGATGGAAGGTGCCTCAATTTCGGTAATGTCAAACATAGCAGAAGGATTTGATTCTCAGTCCGATGCAGAGTTCATCCGGTTCCTAATCTATTCCCGCCGGTCTGCATCCGAAGTTCAATCTCACTCTTATGTTGCTCTTGATCAAGAGTACATTTCAAAGGAACAATTTAATGAAGTTTATGAAAAGGCCGTAGTAGTCAAGAAGCTAATTAGTGGATTTATCCGTTATTTGAAGGGTGATAAGTGATTTTAATATGTCCAATGTCCAATATCACAAGTCCAATGTCCGATGTCCAAGGTCTGAATGACATCCGACGTTGGACATTGGACTTCGGACGTTGGACTTCTTTAGGACCTTGGACTTTGGACGTTGGACTTCGGACAATCTTATGGATCCTCAACGTAACACCAACGCAACTCTAGTCGATCTTCTTGATCGGGTGCTGGACAAGGGCCTGGTGATCCATGCCGACCTGATCGTATCGGTTGCGGGCATTCCTTTAATCGGGGTTAATCTGAGGGCAGCCCTGGCCGGTATGGATACCATGCTGAAATACGGGATGATGCAGGCGTGGGATGAACGTATCCGGGACTGGGAGCAGGAGCACAGAAGCAAGAAAAAAAGCTGCATGGTGCAGGGAGAAGAGGTCATCCTCAAGATGTTAGGGGCATACTACTCAAGTGAAGGGATATATACAGCCTGGAGATATGGCTACCTTTACCTGACCAGCGAGAGGTTGCTCCTCTATCATGAAGATTTTGGGGAAGTCTTATTCGAGACTCCCCTGATGAAGATACAGAGTCTGCTGATCAGGAAAGGGGAGCATTTCACCGAAAAAAAAGAGAGGGAAGAGTTATATCTGCTTCTGGAAGGGAGCAAGATAGCAAGACTGAGTGGTCTAGATATAGATCAACTGAAAGAGACCATAGAGAAAAGGATGAAAGAGCTGGGGCTTGTCCTGAAAAAAGATCCAGAGATTCCAGTTCTTGAAGAAAGGGCGGCAGAGTTCTTAGCCCAGGGAGAGCAGCTTATTTGCAGTGGGAAGATGTGGTATCTGATGGATGCAGAGGGCATTATAGAGGACACCTGGAGGCCCGGTTACTTGTATCTTACTGATAAAAGAGTGTGTTGGTGGTATAACTTTGAACGAAGGATAGTCATAGAGATTCCTGTAAGTGGAATAATAGGTTCGATGATGGAAACAAGAGACCTCACTAATATTCTGAAGAAAGAGAAGGTCCTGGATCTCCTCTATGCCGCTAACGGCACAAGAAGAGTGGCCACCTTTTCGGGTGATGCCCTGGAGGAATGGAACAAAATACTCAAGAGAATCATAAGCGGGCGGGTAGAATCCCAGACAGAGCAAGAAACTGAGACCTGCCCCCAGTGCGGAAGAACGGCTTCCATAAAGGAATTGTTAGAGCAAGGATGCTCCGGATGTGGGTGGGTGAGTGCGAGGAAGAAAGTGATCAGTGGTCCGTTGTCAGTGGTCAGTGGGTAGTGGGTAAGTTGCAAGTTGCAAGTTGCAGGTTGCAGGTTGCGGGTTGCGAGTTGCGAGTTGCAGGTCAAGGAGTTGATATAGTGAAGAGCTACAGGGATTTGGAAATCTACACTCTCTCTTATGATCTGGCAGTCAGAATACATAGGATGTCATTAACCTTGCCAAAATATGAACTTTATGAAGAGGGAAGCCAAATAAGACGCTCCTCGAAAGGAATTACGTCCTCAATTGTAGAAGGCTATGGGCGGAGAAGATATAAAGCCGACTTTATTAAGTTCCTGATCTATGCTCACGCATCGTGCGATGAAACAACTCTGCATCTGAATTTCATCAAAGATACCCATGAAGTTGATGAAACAGAACTATCGTTTCTCCTGAATGAGTATTACAAACTGGGCAAGAAGATTAACAAATTCATCGAGTATGTCGCAAAAGAATGGAAGTAGTCGCAACCCGTAACCTTCAGCCTGCAACTTGCAACCTGCAACTTGCAACCTGCAACCTGCAACCTGCAACCTGCAACCTGCAACCTGCAACCGGAGAATCGACAACGGACAACTAACAACGGACAACGGACGTCTCCGAAGGAGACTTATGACCAAAGCAATCGGCATAGACCTGGGAACCACTTACTCAGTGGCGGCCCTAATAGAAGATGGGCGGGCCAAAGTGATCAAGAACGCCGAAGGCCAGAACCTCACCCCTTCTGTCTTTGCCGAAACCGTGCGGGGGCATAAACTGGTCGGATCGGTAGCCAGAAGACAGGCCGCAGCCAATCCGGAAAAGACGGTTGTATCCATTAAGAGGCATATGGGCACCGATTATAGAGTATCGGTAAATGGCAGAGCTTATTCCCCACAGGAGATATCGGCCTTTATTTTGCGCAAGATAAAATCAGACGTGGAGAAGTACCTGGGAGAGCAGGTGGAAAAGGCGGTCATCACGGTTCCGGCCTATTTCAATGATGGACAGCGGCAGGCGACCAAAGAGGCCGGTATGATGGCCGGCTTTGATGTGATGAGGATAATCAACGAGCCTACAGCGGCCTCCCTGGCCTATGGGCTCAATCGTGAAGAGATTCAGACCATTCTTGTCTGGGATCTGGGAGGAGGGACATTTGACGTGTCCATCCTGGAGCTGGGAGATGGTCTCTTCCAGGTTAAAGCTGTGAGCGGAAATACCAGACTTGGCGGCGATGACTGGGACGAAAGGCTGGTTGATTATCTGGCCGAGAAATTCATGAATGAGCATGGGTTTGACATGAAATCGGACAAAATGGCACTCCAGCGTCTGAAAGAGGCCAGTGAAAAGGCCAAGAGGGAACTTTCTTACAAACTTAGGACTAAAATCTCCCTCCCTTTTATCAAACCTGCCTGCTATTCCGCCAAAGGTGGACGAGCGGGTGGGACCCACAGCGGCGAGCTCAGCAATCTGGAGGCTTCAATTGATCGGGAAACATTCGAAGCTATAACCGCAGACTTGAAGGAAAAACTTCTCGGACCTACCTGGCAGGCCTTAGCCGATGCCAAATTGACTACGGAAGGGATTGATCGGGTCGTGCTGGTGGGTGGCTCCACCCGGATGCCGTCTATTCGCCGTCTGGCGGAAAAAACCTTTCATAAAAACCCTTACATTAAGATCAACCCGGATGAGGTGGTAGGAATTGGAGCGGCTGTCCAGGCAGGTGTTTTGATGGGAGAGATTAACGATGTCGTATTAGTAGACGTAACCCCCCTTTCATTAGGGCTTGAAACACAGGGCAGCCTTTTTGCAAGGATCATCCCTCGCAATTCTACAATTCCCACTTCCGCCGGGCAGATATTTACCAACGCTGAAAACGATCAAACCGTGATGGATATCCACGTGCTTCAAGGTGAGCGGGAGGCAGCAGCAGATAATATCAGCCTGGGGAAATTCCAGTTGACCGACATTCCGCCCCTGCCCAGGGGAAAGGCACAGGTGGAGGTTACCTTTAAGATCGATGTCAACGGAATAGTAAAGGTCTCCGCCCAGGATCTTCATACCGAAGAACAGACCGGCATAAGGATTGACGCCTCACACCTGTTGTCGGATGACCAGGTAGAACAGGCAGTCAGGGAAGCCGAAGCGCATGCCGAAGAAGATATGAAGAGACGCGAGGAGGTGGAAATCAATATCCAGGCCGACAACATGATCCGTGCAGCCGAATTAGTCATCGAGGAGAACGAGGAGAAACAGTCACTTTCTTGTTTGGGCGAGATTGAGAGGGCTATTTTGAATCTGAAAGAGGCACTGGCTGAAGGGGAAAGTGGAGTCATTGAAGAAAGGACGAGTGAGTTGAGGAAGTTGCTGGAGAAAGTGTAAAATGAGGTTGTGGGTTGTGTTGCTCGTTGCTCGTTGCTCGTTACTCGTTAAAAAATAGCGAGAAATGAAAAAAGGAGGGAACCTTTGAGGCCGAAAAGCTATCGTGATTTGGAGATCTATCAATTGGCGTATGAATTGGCAATGAAGATACATCATATGTCTTTGAAACTACCCAAATACGAACTTTATGAGGAAGGTAGTCAGATAAGGAGGTCCTCAAAAGGGGTTTGTTCCTGTATTGTGGAGGGGTACGGAAGAAGAAGATACAAGAATGATTTTGTGAAGTTTTTGGTTTATGCGCAAGCATCATGCGATGAAACTCAAGTTCATTTGGATTTTATCCATGACTCAGGATATATCAGTGTTCAACTTTATAAAGAACTAAAAGAAAAAAATGACAAACTTGGAAGAAAGATCAACAAATTTATTCAATATGTCGAAACCGAATGGAAATAATTCGCATTTAACCAGCAACCAGCAACCAGCAACCAGCAACGAATAATGATTTCCCAAAAAGCCAACACTCCGAGACTTCAAACAGGCGAACAGCTAATACTACAGGGCCAGGGGTCGTATAAGCATAATTTTCGCTCTGGCTGGAAAGTAGCCCAGTGTCTTCTGACCAGCCAGAGGTTTATTATGTATCAGAGGCCAACAATTAGATTTGAGATCCCACTCGACCAAATTAAGGATTTGGCAATAGAAAGGCTTCACTATGTTCTCAGAAAAAGGGAATCCTTATGTATTGTCTATAAAGCCAGAAACGGCTCAAGGGAAGGCAAGATCTGGTTCGTCGCAAACGATTTGGGAGACTGGCGGAAAAAAATAATCTATCAAACCTCACTTTTAAAGGTCGATCAGGAGACTATTGAAAAGATTGCTGCTCAATTAGATCCTGAAAGCCGGGATATCTTGTGGTACCTGTGGGAGAATCGCCACGCCAGGATCGACGAGTTGGCCGAACTGATCGATGCGCCAAACCATATGCATATCCTTCTGAACATCAAGGAGACGATCAATCCCATCGCAGAAAAGACGGTTGGATGTCCGATTCTCTCTTTTGAAAGATCAAGGGTGGACCCGGAAACCGGAGAAAAGGTTTTATTTAGCTGGTGGCTGATGGGGCAGCAGGAGAAACGGATACAGAGTAAAGACCGGGTATTGGATATATTCGATGAAGCTTCCCATATACAGGTCATCATGGAAGTGAGAGGGACCGAGGCGTCCGATTTAAGGCTTGAGGTCAACAGAGACCAGGTTACGGTCAGATCCGAGAAGACTGATTCCACCTGGAAGGAAATCATCCGTCTGCCCGCTGAGGTAAACTCTGATAACCATCAGATGCATCTGAAAAACAATTTGCTGGAGATAAGATTGTCCAAAGTCCAATGTCCAAAGTCAGTAAGCGAGCATGGCAAGACTCCGGACCTTGGACCTCGGACTTTGAACAATACCCACTGATAACTGACCACTGATAACAATGATGTTTTTCGTTTCCATGAAAAATCAGTTTAGCTGGGTGGGAAAGGAGGTACAACAATGCAAGAAAAGGCTCAAGAGATAATTAAGGATAAAAGGTGGAGGGAAAAATTCATAAAGCGGGGTAAAGACCATCCCAGATCCAAATCCAGGCCTTCCTATAAGCCTAAGCGACTGAATGCCTACACTCCTGTGCCGCTTAAGCCATACAAGCCAGTTCCACTCAAGCCGTACACCCCTGTCCCTACTAAGGCGTACAAACCAGCGCCATTGAGGGACTATAGTCCAGCGCCGCTCAAGGCATACGAACCAGAACCATCGAAGCCGTACACGCCAGCTCTTAAGCCGTACACGCCAGTGCCATTAAAGGACTATACTCCGGTTCCACTCAAGCCCTACACCCGAGCACCGCTTAAGCCGTATAAACCGGCACCATTGAAGGACTACACTCCGGCGTCTCTTAAGCCTTACAAACCTGTACCGTTAAAGGACTACACTCCCGTGCCCCTTAAAGCCTACAAGCCTGCACCATTAAAGGACTACACTCCAGCACCGCTCAAAGCGTACAAACCAGTACCACCGAAGCCCTACACTCCAGCACCGCTTAAGCCGTACAGTCCAGCACCACTGAAGCCATACACCCCTGTGCCAATTAAGCCGTACACTCCAGCGCCTCTTAAGCCACATAAAAGCAAGTCCACAAAGCCCCCAGCAGGGCCGACAAGCAAAGAGAAATGTCCACATTGTGATGGAGATATAGTACTTAAAACTGATGGAAGAGTTATGGAATGTAGACATTGTAGGAATAAAGTACAATATGTTCCGGATTAGAAGCCAAAAGAACATTAAGAAGGGACAAAAGCTGTAGGGGGCGTTAAACAGGAGCAGAAGAGATGATCAAAAAAGATCAAGAGGTTAAATGTATTTTAATTGACCCACCTGATCAGATTTCGGAGATGGGCAAAAGCCAACAAGCGCCGAAGGCTACTGAAATGCATGAGGTCTATCCGCCTCTTGGTCTTGCATATATTGCAGGAACGTTGATGGATAATGGGATAGATGTCAGCTTGATCGAAGCTCGCACAAGAGGCCTTTCCCATGATGAAGTCATAAAAAAAATTGAAAAAGAGGCCCCTCAATTCGTTGGCATAACAGCTATTACTGCGCGTGTAAACAGCGCTCTTTATCTCGCACAAAAAGTAAAGGAAATCAACCCGGGTATAAAGGTGATTTTAGGAGGGCCTCATATACATTTTGAGCATAAAAGTATTATTGATAATGACTCCGTGGATTTTTGCGTTAGGGGTGAAGGTGAGATAACGTGCCTGGATTTGATAGACTGTCTATTGAAAGGCGGCGATCTTACCGCAATAAGAGGTATAACTTTCAAACGGGGCAATGATATAATTGTTAATCCGGACCGACCCTTTGTTAAGAATCTTGACACATTTGCTTTTCCTGCCCGTAATTTACTCCATAATCCCGCCTACCGTGGATTATGGACTGAAGGCCAGACATTCAGTCCTGTTTTATCAACGAGAGGATGCCCCTATCAGTGTGCATTCTGCGCTGCTCCACGTATATGGGGAAGAAAACACAGAAGGCGATCCGTGGAGAATGTCCTGGATGAACTGGAGCAAATCTATAAAGAGTTTGGCGTAAGATACATCAGGTTCCTTGACGACCTTCTTATTGTGAACAAAGAGTGGACCGTTGATTTGTGCAGGGGTATGGCCGAGAGAGGCCTTGACGGTCTTACGTGGGCTTGCGACGGCAGGGTAGGTTTGGTGTCAGAGAAACTACTTAAGGTAATGGAAAAAGCCAACTGTCTTGTTATTTTCTATGGAATTGAATTCGGGAACCAGAGGATACTTGACCTGTGCAAGAAAGGATTTACCATCAAGCAAGTCCGGGAAACGATAGACATAACCTCAAGGACGGGGATATCTTCTTATGGATATTTCATGATGGGCTACCCTACGGAGACTGTTGAAACAATTGAGGATACAATAAACCTCGCCAAGGATCTGGCATTGAATCACGGTTTGGATAGCGCAGGATTTTCAATAGTGACTCCCTTCCCTGGAACCCCATTATACGAATACTGTAAGATGAATGATATGTTAGCAACTTCTGATTGGAGTCAATATTCATATCAACTTGAAAAAGGTGTTATCAAACTAAGAAATATCACCAATGAAGAGCTCAATAATCTATATGAAAGAGCCATTGACGAATTTCAATTCAGGGAGAAACTACGCCAATTCGCATAAAAAGGAGGAATAACTCGTGGTGACAAAAACAGGTGCGAAAAACCGTAGGGCGAAGAGGGCGGAAGCTACTGTGGAAAAAGACTTAGGTAAAGGTCTGGATGTTGGCACTGCCTTTATTTACTGCGCCGAAAGGGAAAAAGGAAATATTGTTTTCCGAAGACAGAGGGATGCCTTTTTTAACATTGAGCCTGGCGATTTCACCAAAAAGATGCTTAACAAGATTAACGTAAAGTATATTGAAAAAGATGGAAGTCTTTATGTGATAGGCGATGAGGCTATGGAGATGGCAAATATTTTCCACCGGGAATTACGCCGACCTTTGAGAAAGGGGGTAATCAGTCCTTCAGAAAAAGAGAGCTTACCAATGATTGAACTCATCATACAAAGCGTGATTGGCCGGCCTAAATGCAAGGGGGAGATAGTTTACTATTCAGTCCCGGCTGCTCCACTTGATGCCGATTTTGATATCATTTACCATGAAAATATTGTCAAAAGATTCCTGGAAAAAGCCGGATATACGCCAAAGCCGATTAACGAAGGTATGGGTATAATCTTTTCAGAATTAGCCGACGAGGAGTTCACCGGCATTGGCATCTCTTTCGGGGCAGGTATGGTGAATATGTGTCTCAGTTATATGTCGGTTCCAGTGGTAAGCTTCAGTCTGAGCAAATCAGGTGACTGGATTGATGAACAAGTGGGGATTGCCTTAGGGGAAACCGCCAGCCGGGTGTGTGAAGTAAAAGAGAAATCTCTTGACCTCACCAATGTGAAGACCCAATCCCACATAGAAACCGCCCTGGCCATTTACTACGATAATCTCATAAATTATGTTCTGAAAAGTATCAAGCAAGAATTTGATAACAACCCTAAGCTACCTCGTTTCACCAAACCGGTGACTCTGGTAATTTCAGGTGGGACAACTATGCCGAAGGGATTTTTAGTTAAATTTAATAAAGCACTATCACAGGTTAAATTCCCTATGGAAATCGGCAAGGTAAAAATGGCCTCTTCTCCTCTACATGCGGTAGCCAGGGGAACCCTCATTGCTGCCATTACGGATCAGGAGAGGCTCGAGGGCGGACCTCACCCCTCGGTTTAGAGGTTAACAAAATGGCTACAGTTAAGGATGCAATTAAAGAAATAAAGCTTTTCTTCCGCTTTGATTTGGGGAAAAAAGGAACCATTATTCAGGTGACACCTCATCCTGGAGAGTGGAAAGTTCTGGTGGAGGCCACTGATACCATGTGGGACAGCACCAAAGACTACCGTATCATTCACGAACGAAATATCTACGAGGTAGATATAGATAAACAGCTTAACATAGAAGGTTATCGGCGTGTGGGCCGTCGTGGAAAGGATGGTGAAATTGAGGAGTTTTCGTATGCCAGATCGATAGCTAAAGAAGATAGGAGCTTGAATAAGAATATGGTTAAGGAAATTGCCCAGGAGATAGCTAAGAATATTCCAGGAGGAATTGGGATACGGGTAAGAGAAAAAGGGGGGATGGAGTTACCACAAACCTTCATAGATCCGATAGAAGAGACTCAAATGAATTATAACTTCGACCGACTGGGTGAGGTTAAAAAGACAGAGCAGAAAGTAGATAAGGCGGTAGAAAGACTTAAAGCTTTCAAGAAAACTAAAAGGAAGTAAAAATGGCAGTATATAGTGTAGACAAAATAGGTTGGAGCCATTCCATGAAAATGGGACACAGGTGTGCTTGTAAAGGAGATTATGTGGCCTCAATCGAGCATTACCTGCAAGCCTTAAATGAACGTTCAGATAATGGCGCTCTTATACACAACAATTTGGCAGATTCATATATGAACGCCGGTCAGCTTGACCTGGCTGTGGAACAAGCAAAAGATGCGATCAGTAAAGCGCAGGACAAGACGCTTCCTTATGTGACTCTCGGTGAAATTCACCAGGCCATGGGAGAACATGAAAAGGCAGTGGAATGCGTACACCGGGCACAGGAAATATTTGAAGAATTAATGCCTGAAATGAAGGATGCTCTTTTTGATACAATTGAAGAAGTTATAAAAAAGCTTCCTACCAGAGAAAAGTTCGAACTGGCAAGCAAAGATTGGGTTAGGATGATATATTTGGTCAAGTATACTGAAGCTACTTATCAGATGGAGAGGGGTTTGATTGAAAGGCACGGAGGTACGTGGAAAGGCCTTTTAAAAGCAAAAAAATTAGCCCTAAATTCAATTGGGCAAAAATATCTGTCATCGAAGGAAAGACTGGGCATCAAAGGGAATGATGCCGCTGCCATAGCTAAGACCTACGGAGTAATGGCTGCCATTATCGGAAGCCCCAAAGTGAAGGTTCTGGAGAAAAGTGCTACACAATCAACTATTCGAGTGAGCGCCTGCTGGCAGTATTCGGTGATTAGAAGTATGGGGCTGGATCAAGATCCTGGATGGGTAAACTGCTCTTTTTATTGCACCGAGTATATCAATAACGTAGCACGGGCCATTAACCAAACAGCTCGTTTTGAATTTGAATCAAGCCTTCCGGATGGAAATAAATATTGTGAAGGAATTTTTCGGATAGGATAAAGGAATTTTCAATAATGATTTCCCGCAGGGTACCTGAATATTTTCAGAACAGAGACCTGCGCTTGATCCTGTTCGGTGGAAAGGGCGGCGTGGGCAAGACTACCATGGCTGCGGCTGCGGCTGTGCAGTTGGCCCGGTCTTATCCCAGCGACAAGAAGGTGTTGGTCATATCGACCGATCCGGCCCATTCCCTGGGCGATAGCTTTGGGATAGAGATAGGGGATAAAGTCACACCAATAGATTATAGTCCAAAGTCCAAAGTCCAAAGTCCAAAGTCAGAAGTGATGCGTCCAAGGTCCAAAGTCCAAAGTCCAAGGTCCAAGGTCCAAAGTCCAAGCTCGGGCAGGGATCATGGCGGGACGTCTGACATCGGACAACATCAGACATTGGACATTGGACAACGGACATCGGACCGCGCAAACTTGTTTGCGCGTGAGTTAGATGCAAACAGGTTGTTAGAGGAGTTCAGAGAGAAGAATGATCCCGTAATGAAGAAACTTGCGAAGAGGGGAACCTATTTTGACCAGCAGGACATTGCCGAATTTTTCGACCTTTCGCTTCCGGGCATGGATGAGGTCATGGCCATCATCGAGATAGCCAATATTTTGAAGGAGGGAAGTTATGATATCCTGATAGTGGATACTGCCCCGGCCGGGCACACCATGCGGATGCTTGCCCTTCCCGAACAGATGCTGAAATGGGTTGAGGTTATGGATCTGATGCAGCACAAGCACCGTTACATGGCTGCCCATTTTACCGGAAAAAGGTATGTCAAAGATGAGTGTGATATTTTCCTCGACAACCTCTCCTCGGATATTGATAGGGTTAAAAAGCTCCTCTCGAACGAGAAGATAACCCGGTTCGTTCCGGTGACTATTCCGGAGCCAATGAGTATATATGAGACCAGGAGACTCCTGAGCAGTCTGGACAAGAACCACATCCCGGTGAAGGAGATTGTCGTCAACAGGGTCGGGGATAGCGAAGGCTGTGCGTTTTGCACAGCAAAAAAAGAGGATCAAAGGGAGCCTTTGTCCGAAATCGAAGATGTTTTTTCACTATATAATTTGATAAAAGTCCCGTTGTTTCCCAGGGAGATCCGAGGGGTCGAAGAACTGAAAGGCCTGGCGGACTATCTCTTAGGAAAGGGCAAGCCTTACAGACTGCCGAAGGTAGCTCAGACTGATGAAGAGCCCCAGGCGTATCTGACCCTCGATCCCGATCTCGAATTTGTCCTCTTTGGCGGCAAGGGCGGAGTGGGCAAGACCTCCCTTGCTTCAGCCGCCTCACTTCATTTGGCGCGATGTAATCCAGGAAAAAAGGTCCTTGTTTTCTCCACGGACCCAGCCCATTCCCTGTCCGATTCGTTTAAGTTGACGATTGGGGATAAGGTGACGCCAATAGATTATAGTCCAACGTCCAAAGTCCAAAGTCCAAGAACTGTCCAAAGTCCAAAGTCGGAAGTGATGGGTCCAAAGTCCAAAGTCCAAAGTCCAAAGTCAGCAGGTAACCATGGAAAGACATTGGACATTGGACCTCGGACTTTGGACAACTCCTCGGACCTTGGACATTGGACCTCGGACCTTGGACCTGTCAATACCAATCTTTTCGCTTTGGAGATAGATGCGGATAAGTTGTTTGAGGATTTCAAGGAGGGGTACAAGAAAGACATAGAAGCACTCTTCGACAGATTTTTGACCAGCGGCGTTGATATAAAATTCGACCGTGAGGTCATGACGGAACTGTTTACCCTTGCGCCGCCGGGTCTCGACGAGATCATGGCCCTGGATATGATCATGGATCTGAAGAAGGAAGGAAAATTTGATATCTTTATCCTGGATACCTCTCCCACCGGCCACCTTCTTCGCTTTTTGGAGCTTCCTGATATGGTCAGGGAATGGTTGAAGGCATTTTTCAGGTTGTTGTTGAAATACAGGGGAGTGGTCAGGTTGGCCAAGGCCGCTGAAAAGGCACTGGCCATGTCCAGGAATGTGAGGAGGATTCAGGAGGCATTCGTGGACGTCAAAAGAACGGCTTTTGTCGCGGTGACTATCCCTGAGGCCATGGGCTTTCTTGAGCTGGAACGACTTGTAGACGCCTTGGAGAGCGCCAGGGTCCCCTGTAATCACATCGCAATCAACATGGTCATTCCCCAAACGGATTGTGATTTTTGCTCCTGCAAAAGGATGGAGCAGCAGGGATATATGAAAAAGATTCATTCAAGGTTTCCCGCCCGTATTGTAACAAAAGTTCCCTTGTTTCCCCATGAGGTCCGGGGGGTAGCTGATTTGAACAAGATGGGTGAAATTGTATTTGGCGATAAGGATAAACGATCATGATTAGGAGCATACCACCCATAACAAGTATAGGCGCGCATAGAAAAATTAGCAGTCTTAGAAAGGGACGGGAAGAGAGGCGGTTTGAGCCAAAGGTCTACAGGAGACCTCGACAGTGGATATATGAAACCAAGCCTATTTTTAAGAAAATAAGAGAACCTCTTGTGGACGTGTTCAGAGAAGCGAAAGAGGTGAAGATTATAATAGACATGGGTAGTTTTTCAAGGGGCGAGGTAAGCATCGATATAAAACCTGACAGGTATATCATTTTTGCCAAACACGAGGAACAGGAATTCAAAGAAGAGATTGAGCTGCCGGCAGATGTGGATATTGCAAATACAGTGGAATATTTTAAAAACGGCATTTTGGAAATAACGCTTCCTAAGAAAAAGAGTAACCCTTCACCTCACCGCAAAGGCGCAAAGGACGCAAAGGAAGACTTAAAGTGAAAAGAAAACAGACTATTTTAGTGGTAGACGATGAGGAAATGATACTTGCAGTTTTTCAAAGGTTATTAAGCAAGGAACAATATACGGTCCTTACAGCAAGTAATGGCAAAAAGGCGTTAGAGGTTGTAGCTGAAAAAAGCCCGGATTTGGTAATGTTAGACTTGAAGCTGCCCGATATGAGCGGAATCGACGTTTTGCGCCGGATTAAAAGAATAAATGAAAATATAGAAGTAATCATAATTACGGGATACGGGACAATGAAAACCGCCAGGGCGGCAATGAGATTGGGGGCTTATGATTATGTCACCAAGCCGTTCGATAATAATTACATTACGGCCCTTATAGAGGATGTCCTCTCGCCCGCCTCCGCTAATCTCCTTCAAAAGGCAAGAGGAGATAAGGAGGTGCTGAAAGAGGCTTCGGTTTTGAAGAAAAAATTAGTGAAAATTGGTCATTGTAAGGGGGAAAAGGCCTGCCTTTGGGAGGTAGCAGTTAAAGCATTTGTTCTGGGGCAAGATAAGATATCCATTGATTGGATGGAGGATCAGGAAATTCCAAACCAAGAAAAACTTAAACTGATGGAATTAGTCCAGATTATTACGGCTAATATGACAAAAAGGTGAGGAAGGTAAAACGGATCATATTTTTAGACAGGATAACAGGATAAACAAGATTTTTTATTTCCTGTTAATCAACACAGCGCAAATCCTGTAAAAATATATAATTACATGCCGATTCGATCAGACTTTAGAAAAGCACTTCATCAAAATTATTTTTTGGATTTGAATAATAGTTCGGTACCTACGAATTTATGATATACAGGATCTGCATTAACTCTTTTTTATAAAATCAAGTGAATCCAGTAATCCTGTCTGAAATATTTATCATTTCTCGGGAGATGAGAGTAACTCCACCCAAATGGATTGAGCCTCGCTGGATAGGATAAAAGGAAATGGGTATGAAAAAACTTATTTATCTGCCGATTATACATATGAGCGCTGATTTAGGTACTATTGCCAAGCAGGTAGATAAAAGAGGTATTGCAGGTTTGGGAGAGGAGTTCTGGAAGAGACACAGAGAAACTATCTCCGGGTTTTGGGAATCGATTGTCAAATATTTTGCTGATTTGGAGGTTAAAAATGTTAAGATATATCAGGATGGCCTGGTAGTTGGCGGAGAAGTTGGCCAAAAGATAGTTGAAGAAGCCGTTAAGGCTGGGAGTAAAAACTATGAAATTATTGATGATTTACTAAGGAAAGGCGCAATTTTAGTTCAGACAGAGGATTTTGCTCTGGTTAAAGAGGAGAGAGACCGCATCGTTAAAATTACCACGGCCAGGACAACCACAAAGAAGTTAATAGGGCACTTATGGTATAAATTTACTAAGAACAGGTTACTAAATAAAAGGGATACTTATATAGCTAAAAAAATAGATGAAACCCTAAATGATGGGGAAACAGGTATTCTCTTCATCGGAGCATATCACAATATTATCCCAAAACTTTCTAAGAATATTCAAGTAACTGAGGTAAGAGAGACGAAGAAAGTAAGGGATTATCAAAGGTTACTGCTTCATTATAGAAAGAATAAGGAAGAATTTGAAGAATTAGCCAAATATCTGGTCTCCCCGGTTAATTAATAAAAAAGTTGCAGTGGCTAAAATCGTTATTGAAAAGGAGACGCGTCTGGATTTCGAGGAACTGCGGGGTAGCGTTGAGGGCATGCTCTCTGAAATCGAGACCAGGCGGTTTAGCGGTCAGGAGATTTCCTATGAGTGGAGTGATGACCACGGTGAAATGTCTTTTGAAGGAAGGGGCTTTAATGGTGTCATCGAAATTGGCGATGATTGGATAAAGATTGTGGTGAACCTCTCCTTTATGCTGTCACTGATTGCAGAGGAGATAGACAGAGATATTGAGGATGAGTTGGAAAAGGCCCTGGCAAAAGCCAGTAGGAGTAGGTTGGGTTGAGGACTAATGGATAAAGAAGAAAGAGATATTGCCGTGGATATATTTAAGGCAGAGAAGAAAATGCGTGTGATTGCTGAGTTACCCGGTCTTAATGAAAAAGATATAAGGCTTGATCTAAACGAAGACACTTTGACCATATCTGCAAGTCGGGGAAAGCGAAGCTATTACAAAAACGTTAGATTGCCTCGCGTTTGTGGGAATATAATCGGGAAAATGTATAACACCGGAATCCTGGAGGTTACGTTAGATTAGATGTAACCGCTCACGGTTCAAGGGTTCACGGTTCACGGGTTCAGGGTTCACGGTTGGAGAGCCGCAGGAGTAGGTTGGGTTCCTGCCCGCCATTGCCAGAGATGCCAGCATGTAAACTCGATGCGGTACGTGGCGCTGGCAGGCGGGGAGGAACGACACGAAGTGTAATGTTCTCAAGCCGTCAGGCGCAACCCTGCGCTCAACCCAACAATCCAGATGAGGACTGCATCAAGAGTAAGGAAGAAGTTTCTATATCTGTGGGTAGAAGCCAGAAGAAGAAAGATGGTCAGGTGGAAGGGGAAAAGGCATTGGTCTTGGAAGTATACTGGCTCACTTCTTCTTTGACATCAAGCTTCTCCAAAATCTCGCTCTGGGTTGTTTCTATGTGGCGTAAGGATTGGAACATAGCCTCGAAACGTCTATCTACAGCCTCGAAACGTCTATCTACAGCCTCGAATCGCTTATCAATCCTGGCGAACTCTTCCGTGTGGTGTTTCAGTTCTGTTTGTATAGCTTTGAGCTCAGGGACCAAAAGGTCCTGGATAGCGGCTCGGAAACCACCTACGGTTTTGGTGATATCATCCATTTTGCTGGCCTCCTCTAACGTCTCGAAATTTCTACCCGCCTACGGCGGAAAATTCCTTCGACTTTAGTCGAGTAGTTAAATAGTCGAGTTATCGGAGAACAGTCAATAACGACGACAATGTCATATTCGTAAATGACCAGATTACCCAATTATTGTCAACGAATAATCCTTTGCACTTCGTTGGGGCAAAGATGGTCTTATTCAAAATGTGGTCTCACCATCTGGCATACGTGTGGGGGATGCCGTATCAGTGACCGGGGAAAGAGGCAACGCCGGCGAGGGGGTTTGGGAAAAAAGCGCCTCAAAAATGAGCGCCTCGGAAGTTTTGAGAATTCCCGCGTGATCGGCGCCCTCGATTTCGTGGTAGACGATCCAACCGGGAAAAAGCCCGGCCAAATCGCGACCCATTTTGACAGGAATTGTGTCGTCAGCGCTGCCGTGAATAATGACAAGCGCCGGGCGCCGGGGCCGCTGGCGCAGTTCTCTCAGCCGTTTCCGATTGTCCATTCGATCCGGCATGAGCCAGGCCAGTGGGCCGTATAGTTTGTAAACGGCTCGATGCAAAGTGGTGAACGGGGCTATGAGCACGATCCGCTCCACGTCAACGTGAGGCGCGAACTGCAGGGCCGCGGCGCAACCAAAAAAATGGCCCAGCAAGCATAAATGCTTCGTCAATTCGTCCTGCAGCACATTCAAATGGAGCCCCAGGGCCTCAATCGCTCCGAAAGAAAACTCGGGGAGATGTTTTGGGCGCATTAAACCTTCGCACTTTCCTCGGCCCGGGTAATCAATTAGCAGGAATCCTGTTAACGGATCGGGGGCATGATCGACCATCTCCAACCAGTCAAGGGCGAGTGAGCGGATCCCCGGATACATAATCACCAACCGTTCGGGCGGACGCTCGGGCCGCTCTTTCGGCGGGACATAAAAAGCATTTTGCCTCCCGGCCCGTGTTTGATACGTCAGTTCAACGCCGAACTCTCTGGCCTCGAAGGATGCAATTTCCGAAGCCGTGTATGGCAGATGGCTATTGCAACCCGCTGCCAAGCTCCAGACGCCCAAGGCTAACCAGCGTATCGAAAACGTAAAGCGGGACGTCCTTAATAAATTAAGAAAGTTAATCAACCAGTTGATAATTATTGTCTCGTGCAATGGCCTCGCCCCTCTCAACAGCACACCCCACGTCTGGAATGCTGATCCCCAGATGCCTGGCCAGATGCGTGAGCGACATACCCAGTTCCCGATACTTCTTTGTACACGATGCATATACCCCAGATCATCTTCATTTCTTATGGGCTGTGCATCACCGCACTGTAGCACCAAATCCAACGGCGCTTGCGATTGCAGCTCAAGGACCGCATCCCTGAAATCGCACCAGTGCCCGTGAATGTCGCCAAATACCGCTATCCTCATGATCCTGACCAAAAAAGTCCAAAGCTATTGCACCGCTATTTACCCAAAAATTCTCTAAGCATGTCATGGGAGACATCGTGCAGAACGTGCATAACGCCCATCGTATAATCGATCAGGTGATGTATGTAACGCATTTTCTCCTGTACAACACGAAACTCGAAACCGGGAACCGGTCGAATGACTATCATAGCCCCAAGTGTCAAAATTTCAGGAACATTCCCCTTCTTTACCCGGCTAAGAGATACAAGAGATAGATATGGTGCGCCCGCTGCCGAGAAATTACCCAAACGTCCCCCATGATTACCGAACGTCCCGAAGTATGTGCCGGTTCCTCATACACTCGGTCAACGCCTCCCAGGCCCCCGTCATGGCCGACAGGCTGGAGAGTGCCGGATTCTGGGTTACTCGGGTCCCAATGGATAAGCTCACCCAAAAAAGCTTGGCGAGTGGCTGGAGGATGTTCGCGAAATTTGGGAGGACTTTCAGGAGGAGTGAGGGTGAAACCCGATAGCAGCCTTCCCTCGCTTAGGCATTGGCAGGAGTTGTATCTTTGTCGAGATCCTCAAATCCCCATGTTTTTTCCGGCAGCCAATCACGCCCATCCGGGGCTGCACGGTGAAATCAATGGCTTATTCTGCGACACAAAACGTCTAAAATAGAAGCGTCCATGTGGGAAAAGGAGGATAGCTATAGGATTTTGGATTGCCGATTGCGGATTCCAAGCCGCTGAAGGCGGATTTAGGTTGCATATCATTTCGACTTAAATTAAGCTGGTTATCCAAAACTCTATGGGTTGATTTGAACCGACACTGTTCCGGTTCCGATCCGAAAGAAGAAAGAAGAGATAAAGGAGGCAGTATGGCACAGACAGCGATTTTGGAAGAGCTCAAGAACCTTTCGGCCAGAGAGCGGCTGGAAATAATTGAAGCTGCTATACATCAACTTCAAGAAGATTTTCAAAAAATTGAACAGCCACTAACTCAGCTAGAAAGAAAACAAAAATTGGCTGCTGCTGCTGAGGCCTTACTTCCAGATTATGAAAAAGATGATGAACTGACCAGCTTTACAGTTCTTGACGGTGAGGCTTTTCATGCATAGGGGCGAAGTCTGGCGGATCAATTTGGACCCAACCATGGGTGCTGAGATCAAGAAGACACGCCCCGCAGTCATTGTGAATGATGATGCCGTTGGGATTTTGCCGTTGAAGGTTATCGTGCCGATAACCAAGTGGAAAGATAGGTATGCTGTGGCACCGTGGATGGTTCGGCTCGACCCCGATGCGGAAAATGGTTTGGATAAGCCTTCGGCGGCAGACGCCTTTCAGGTACGTTCGTTATCGCAGGCAAGATTTGTTCAGCGAACAGGAAAACTGTCTGAAGCAGCTATGCAGGATATCACCGAAGCACTGGCTGTTGTCCTGGCAATAGAATGATACCAGCTTCTCCGAAGACGCTACCGTCTGCTCTTCCAAAATGGCCTTTTCCTCTCTGATTACCCCTCCGTTATTCCCAGACATAACTGTGTCTTTGAGTCTTTGGGGTCGGACCTTGCTAACGCGTTGATATTCCGAAAGAAGGCGTCAAAAAAGAGTCCATTTTTGACCTTAGAACAGCATTTTTGACCCCTGAATCGTTGCTCTAAGCCAGGTGGGGGGAGGAGTTGCAGCCTGTCCAGGAAAGGGGCATCAAAAGGTACGGTATTTCGTAGTATTTCGGATTGCGGATTTCGGATTGCGGATTTAACCCAACCCGTGCAACTAACGTGAAAGGCGTGATGGAAAAGAAGAAGGTGGTTCACCTGGTTCCTCTGAAATTCTTGGCTGAAGAAAAGTATCTGGATTTCAAGAAAAAGTACGAGGAGTTCGGGATCAGGGGGGTAGTTTGCTCAAGAGATCACTCGGAGTATGACAGGGTGATCGATTTTTTTGACGATGTTGCCGAGAGACAAAGGCTCTGAAATTTATGAAGATTTTGATTTCCTTTCATTTCTCAGGTTCGCCAATCGCTCGGAGAATGTGTTCTCCGCCATGTTCAAAGACGTGGCATACTCTTTCTGGGCCACACCACGGTTTTTGCGATAGCCCCACACGAAGACGTCCGTGATTTTGCTGCCTCTTCTGGTGCGTCCTGAACACCGCAGACTGAACATCTCACCAAGGATTCTCAATGCATAATCACGCTGTTTACCTTCAAGCGATCGAACTCCGCGCTCCACGAGATTGAACCACCGCCTGCCGTATTCCTTCGTATCCTCGGGAATCGAGCCCTTGCGCTTTGCCCTGGATTTTGCCTGTTCTTTTTGCAGCTTCGACCAGATGTGTTCGTACCCCTTTACCGGAGCACGAACGTATACCTCGCCCTTGTCGTTGGCCCCGACAAAAGACAGAATCAGGGCTGCCTCTTCAAACAGATCCTGCACGGTTGGAGAAAAAGGGGGGTCCTCAACCTCAAATTCGAAGAGTTGGAGCGTGTCCGGCCTGGGGCGCTGTTCGCGAACCTCCTTATACACGTCATTGAATACATTGCGAATCTCTTCGTCAAGGTCTTCCAGTGCTATCGTCAAAGCATGGCCAGTGGCAGTTGCTTTCTCAAGTTGCTGGCGTCGTCGAGCCCTGCCGATAATGCCGAAGAGTCCTCGCACATTGTGGGGGTGCCTGTCTGCCAGCAAACACCGTAGAACACGTTCGTCAAAGCGGACCGGCTTACCAGCGATGTAAGCCAGGAGCGCAGGAATATCACCCGGACGCTGAGCCAGAGAGGGGATTCTGACGATGCAGGAGCGGAACCTTGAGTAGAGGTCCGCACGCATCCGTCCTTTTGACACGAGCAAGTCAGGTTCCTCGCTCGTGGCTGCCACGCAAAGGGCTGAACAGGGTACCGGGTCGATTGCTTGAACCGGTGTGACAGAGTAGGGTGGTTGGATGGCGCGAAGGAGCTTGGCCTGCATCTCCATGGCCATGCTCTCAAGCTCATCGAGCAGAATAATACCTTCTCCTGCCCCGAGGATTGCGCCGTAGCTCCCACGAACGTTGGTCGCAGATTGGTCTGCGATGCCGAAAAGCTGCGATTCGGCCAGGTCTCTCACCAAAGCAGCGCAATTGACGGCAACGTAACGGGGTCCGACCACAACCGGGGCGGGCACCTCTGCTTTCTTGCTCGCCAATTCGCGCAGCAGTTGACGTACTCTTTCTTCAAAAAGGATGCGCGCAACCAGCTCTTTGCCCACACCTATGGGGCCGACAAGAAGAATGGCTCTACATTCCTCTGTCTCGGCAGGCTCCTGAAGGTAGCTGGAGACTTCCTTTATTTCGCTGCCACCCACCATATGCCAGACCCTATCCTTCGAGGGATGAAGACCGACTATCTTGAATCTGGTCACTGGTTCATGAGGATCCGGATCAACGCGCTCATATAAATCGCCAATCGGTTTACCGGGTTCTGCCGTTGTGAACTTATTGACCCACTCCGTTGCCTGGCTTGAAACCGGCGCCACAGGACTGCCGACGAGTCTTATCTGCTTCGGTTCAAACTCGCTGACCCAGGGCGCGAAGAAAGAAGAGCGGCGTTCTGCGCGAAGCAGGACTTCTACCGACCTGTATTTGTTGAAAAAGGACGGGACGCCTAATTGGTTGAAAACGTGGTTCTGATCCGGGTCAATCACCGCTTGCGCAGCAGCCACAGTACCCAATGTGCTGGTTCCATAAACGAAAAGAAAGCTTCGATGACGGAAAGAGCCTGCCAGCATCCGGATGATGCCGTAGTCACTGTAAGATTCCTCTGAATTTGAGTGTTCGAAAAACGGTACGCACGGAATGGTAATCCCTGAATAGTTGTCGGTGATTGCACGAAACTCTTCGAGGGGATCATCTGGATCGTCTGATAAGCACCGAAAGCGCCCGTCAACTCCATGCCGATGGCCACATTCGAGCAGTTCACTCGCAACCTTGTCCAGGAATCTCTTAGGATAAAGTTGGGGACGGCCAATGACTAAAACAGGGCCTCGCGGTTCGAGTCGCGGGCAGTGGTTTCCCTGTTTCAGCATTTGTCTGTGTGCTTTTTCGGCATTCTTGAAGAGTCCTTTCACACACTTCTCAAGTGAACCTTTCTTGAAGAGGTCTTGTGTTTCCGCTCGAAGCTCAGGCGCGTCCTCAAGAGCGTGCAGAATATCTGTTTCATCGAATGATCGGCGGTGTTCTGCGAGAACGCCTGCGATTCTCAAATCCACACTATGCGCGGCAAAAAAGCGAGACAGACACAAAATGGCGAGAGGATCACGCAGACGAACGTGGGAATCACTGAGCACATAGAGTGTCCCGCGCTTTTCTTCCAGAAAATCCTGAACAAAAGGAAAAACGATGTCCGACATGGTGATCTCCTCTAACTCCCAGAGTCAGATAGGATGTTTGAACTCATGTTCTAACCTAAAGTGATTGGTTCACGGTTCAGGGTTCAACGTTCAAAGGTTATAATCTATTGACATCTATCACTTTACAGCACAATACCCATGCTACCGTTCACGGTTCAGGGTTCATGGTTCGCGGTTTTAACCTCTGAACGTTGAACCGCTGAACCTAGGTCTAAACTACAGATTCGCATACCTGAACAATCGATTGATGTCAATGAACGATCTCTTCGTCTTCCGAAGAAAATGGGCATTTTGCCGAAGTTTCGGGCGGGTGTCATTTTTAATATGCTGAAAGGACTAGGTTTTTTTCCTGTGGCACGGAGCTTGTAATAGTGAATGGTAAGGCCAAAATCGAATTAGAATATTTCATCCTCATTCCCAAACCCTCATGCTCTGGCTGCCATGCCATCTTTATCAATGGATGAGCCTGTACGCGCGTTGTTTTATCTCTCACCCCAGTATGGTCGTTCCCTGGCCCAGACCCTGGCCCAGTCCGCACCTGGGCGGGCCGCAGGGCGGAACCGTACCAGGGCAGGCCTCCTCACCCCGATACGATCATTCCCTGGCCCAGACCGGGTTTGCCTCCCTAAAAGATTGTTGGGGTCGTGTCGCACCAGGGCAGGCTTCCCCACAGGGCAGGCCGGAGCAGGCAGAGCACAGGTTGGAGTAGCGTCCGCCTTTGGCGGACTTGAGGACCACTACGCTTGAGGTTTGAGGCAAACTATTTTCTTGCTTATGCTTCAAGTGAAACGGTCCTCAAGCGAAGCGCTCCTCCAACCTCTAACATTAGTGGAGAGCCGGCGGGATAAGATCCATGGCCAATCCGCAACGTTTCAAAAAACCCTCCCGCGTCCCGCTACGAGGCCCGCCCCGCATTCGTTCGGGGCAAAACCAGAGGCGGAAGGGTACGAGCCCTCCGGGGCGTAGTCCCCCACGGGACAGAGTCGGGCAGGTCAAGATAATCGGTACCAGCCCACCCATGGTGGGGCTTCTTCATCTTGTTAAGACCATCGGCCCCAAAGACGTAAAGGTCCTGATCCGGGGAGAAAGAGGAACGGGAAAGGAGCTTGTGGCCGACGCCATCCACAGCTTAAGTCACAGGAACAAGAGGCCCTTTATCAAGATAAACTGCGCGGTTCTTGGCAGGGACCTTTTGGCCTCTGAGCTATTCGGCCATGTAAAGGGGGCTTTTACCGGTGCGACCTCAACAAGAGTCGGCCTCATTCCTGCCGCAGACACTGGCACCATATTCCTGGATGAGATAGGGGACCTCTGCCAGAATGCCCAGGGATCGATCTTGAGGTTTCTCCAGGACGGCGAGGTAAGGCCCATAGGATCCCTTCACGCAATCAATGTAGATGTCAGGGTGATCGCAGCCACAAACAAGAATCTGGACAAAGCCATGGAAAAAGGAACATTCAGAGAAGATCTCTATGACCGGCTAAATGAGTTTTCTCTTGAGGTGCCTCCTCTGAGAGAAAGAACAGGAGATATTCCCCATCTGATAGCGCACTTTATTGCCAAATACAATCGCAGGCACGGCGAAGACGTTAAACGGTTTTCTAAAGATGCCATGGATTTTCTTCAACAGTATCCCTGGCCCGGAAATGTCAGGGAGCTGGAAAACGTCGTCAGCAGGGGAGTGATCCTATCCCAGGGCAAAAGAATCATCGGGTTGAACCAAATTCGGGACATCCTCCCTCACAACCTGCCCGCCACCGCTCTCGCTCAGGCGAGGCGGGCGGGGCTGCCCGACTCCGTCCCGGCCTCTGGCTCATATGAGCCGATGGCTCGGAGAGAGGGGACTACGCCCCGGAGGGCTCGTGCCCGTGCGCCATCGGCTTCGCCGGCCGGCCTTGCAAGCCCGCCCGCCTCGCCTGAGCGAAAGCGATGGCGGCCAGGCGAGAGCGTTGCGGCCAGGCCTCCCCGTCCGTCATCGGCTTCACCTCAGGCGGATGCCGGGCGGGACGCCCTGAACCCCACACAAGAGGCTATTCTGAACATAGCCAGGAGCAAGCAAACGATCACGAGTAAGGACCTTCGAGTATTTAACATCTCAGATAGAGCAATCAGAAAGCACCTCACCTCGATGATACAGGCAGGATTACTAAAAGCCGAGGGCACCAATAAGACCAGGCGCTACGTCTTATCGCAACCTTATCGGAACCCGCCAAATTCTCTTAATGTTCCATAGCTTTCACTTTTATCGGAACTTTATCGGAACCTCGTGATTTTCTATGTTTCGTAACCCATTGGAACTGCACGGAATTTTATCGGAACCTATCCTCATTTTATCGGAACCTATCAATTTCCTGAAAATTCCATAGCTTACAGGTTTATCGGAACCTTATAGCAACTTAGCCCTCCCTTATGGTCTGTAACCTTTGGAAACTTCACAGCATTTTATCGGAACCACGTATAATTTTATCGGAACCAACTCATTTCCAATAAATTCCAGCACTTACAATTTTATCGGAACCTGATCCCCCAAAATTGGTTCCGATAAACTTTCCTTCCAACAAAACCTCCTTGAATTTCAAAGACTTACAGAAGTGGCACACCACTTGCTATATTGCTGCATTTAAGAAAAAGCCAACAAGGAGCGCAACATGCAAAGGATTCTTCTCACTACCAGGGAATTGGCCAACTTCCTGAGGCTTAGCCCAAGGACTGTCGCAAAATATTGTCACCTCGGCCTTATTCCTTATCTCCGACTCCCACGCGGCAAGGTCAGGTTTGATCAAAAAGAGGTGCTCGACTGGCTGAAAGAGAAAACCATCAATGAAGAAAACCGGGGATGAATACCGCACTACGAAACTATCCCCGAAGAAGAGGAGAGGAGATTTCGTGACATGGGTATTAAAGAAAGCATAGGTTGGACAACCAGGACCTGGAATCCTGTGACCGGTTGCTGGGGACCAGAAGGGTCACCCGAAAGACCGAACAGGTGTTTTTATTGCTATGCGCATCGCATGGCAAACAGACTCCGTGGACGCTACGGGTACCCCCCTGATGATCCCTTTATCCCCACGTTTCATCCTCAACGCCTTGCCCTCCCTTCCCAATGGAAAAAACCCACCAGGATCTTTGTATGTTCAATGGGTGATCTGTTTGGAGACTGGGTTCCCCCCAATTGGATTCTATCCGTTTTAAGCATCGTCAGGAAATGCCCTCAGCATACATTCTTGTTTTTAACCAAGAACCCGATCACATACCACCACTTCCACTTTCCACAAAATTGCTGGCTGGGAGCAACCGCAGATAGCTTCGAAGCCAGCTACTGGAATGCCACGGCATTAGCGGACCTCCCAAATATTACATTCCTCAGCTACGAGCCCCTGCTGGATCTTGTTTACACCAACTACAACGCTCTGTGGTGGATCAATTGGGTCATTGTCGGCGCGATGACCGGCCCCGGCGCCGGGCAACATGCACCTGAAAAGAACTGGATCCGGAACATACTTCACCAGGCAACAAAGTTTAACTTGCCTATTTTCATGAAACATAACCTCCGGCCTTATTGGGAAGGCGAGTTTGTACAACAATGGCCGGCATAACCACGTGGTTTAAGAACCTGCCTGTCGGCAGACAGGACGAATAAGTGAAAGATACACTTAAAAACCGAAAACGAGGCACACCCCAGCTAGAAAACGGCTACATACAGATCTCTAACGAGCTTTGGGAGGCCATAATGTGTTCTGACTTCACTAAGAGAGAACGAAAAGTAATAGATGTGATTCTCCGCTTCTCTTATGGCTGTGGGAAAAAGTTCGCCTTGCTCACAAAATCAGAGATTGCTTTCTTTGCCAACATTCATCTTTCTCACGTAGCCAAAACGGCAAGTTCCCTTCACTCGAAGCACGTAATCAAGCAAGACCCCTCAAACCCCCATAAATATTGGTTTAATAAGCATTACAAAAACTGGAAGGTTGCCAAAACGGCAAGTAGACATGAAGATTTTTTCGATCAGGTTGCCAAAACGGCAAGTAAAAACCTTCGAGGCAGGAGTCAGAAAGAACCCGAGACTATTGAGAAAAACAGACAACGGGTAGCCAAAACGGCAAGTAAAGTATGCCGAAGCACGCCTCCAGGTCAAAACCACCTGCCTCCAGGTTGCCAAAACGGCAACCAGGAGGTTGCCAAAACGGCAAGTTCAACTTGCCAAAACGGCAACCTCGCGGTATCTCAACAAGCTGAAATAACTAAGGAAAAACATAGCTTAAAAACAGTTAAAGACAGTATTAAAAACAATACTACTAATAATCTAGAAGAAGTGCATAAGAACGAAGAAGAATATTCTCTAGATGGGTACCCATTAGCTAGCAATACCGCACCTCCACCTTCTCTTGCCGCACTTCAATTCTTAGAGGTCATCAAGACGTATTCGGAGTTTGATGTAAGGCCTGAAGATGTAAAGTGGTTTGAGAAGCGGATAGACGGAAACTCCACTTACAGCCAGCTTGACCTAAGAGACGAACTGCACAACTGGCACGACTGGCTGGAGACTGAGCACAGGAAAAAAGAGAAGAAAAAAACCAATAAGTTTCCCAAATCCAATTTCAAGGCCTCAGTTACCAACTGGCTAAGAAAGGCCCTTGAGATAAGGCAAGCCAGGACAAAGAAAGGAGAGCAATATGAACGAGACGGATATCCTGCTCGCAAATCAACGCCTTTTGGAAAAAAGAAACAAGGCAGGAAGGGCTTCGACCTCCCAAGCGACTACCCTATCGACAGTGGCCCCGTCCCCGGCAAAGACTATTAGCAGGGCACGAAGTGAGGCTTGCGCTAAAGACCTGCCCGCCAGTGCCCGCCAGGCTTCGCCGATTGATGGACAGGCCAGGCGATGCAAGGCAGGGAAAAGGCCGCCTCTGCCGAATCAGAGGCCAAAGGATCTGAAATGCAAGAGATGTGGCACGCTATCTTCTCCCGAATGGAGCAATTTATCCAGCAGGTGGCTCTGGCCTCACTTTGAGCCCAAGAACGGAATGTGCAGCCGCTGCTCCGAGGAACAACGGGAAATCGAGGAGAGGAAGAGAAAGTTAGAAGAGATCGGAAACAACATAGGGTCCCACCTCAAGAGGATAGGTGTTCCTCCCAAATACCTGGGATGTTCTTTTGAGAACTTCAAGACAACCAGGTTCAACCAAAAAAATGCGAAGATCTGTAAAGAATATGCCCTCCGGCGCGTAGGCCCCAACGGGCCGGAGGCTGCCAGGCCTGCAAACAGCCTCTTTCTTTATGGCAGCTACGGTACAGGCAAGACCCACCTGGCCGCTGCGATTGCCAGGGAGCTACTGCTGCAGGACAACGATCTGCTGTTCACTTCAGTGCCCGGACTCCTGCTTGAAATCAGAAGGGCATTTCATTCCGGAGCCACTGACAGCGAGGAATTCCATTGCCGCAAGTATTCGTCCTGCGACTTCCTTATCCTGGATGATTTAGGTGTGGAAAAGACCACCGAGTGGGCCAGGCAGACCCTGGACTACATCATCTACCAGCGGGACAGTCACCTCAAGCCCACTGTTGTAACCTCGAACCTCTCCCTGGACGAGATTGCAGAGAAGATAGACGGCAGGATCAGCTCCCGCCTTGCCGGGATGGCCAGAGTTCTTCACTTTGAAGGACCGGACTACAGAACCAACGAGAGGTCCCAATGAAAAAGAGCAAATCCCATCCGCCCAGGCGGATCTCCGAACAGGTTTCTATCCAGACCTGCCTGCATGCGGACACGCGCAGGCAGGTCCCGGAAGGAGGTAAGACCATGACTGATCCCCAATACAGACGTAACGAACCAGCCATGACCTGTGTATTTTGCCATAACCAGGAAACATATTGGTCCGCTGCACATGGTACCGGCAACAGTGAAAAGAAGAGAGTTTACAAGCCCGAGGCAAAGCTCGACTTTTTCATTTGCAGCGCCTGTGTTCAAAAATTATTGAAAATGGACCAGGCCCAGCTAAGAGCCGCTTGCGCCCTCGCTGAAACCCGTGGGTTCACCCTGAAGACCCAGGCCCTGAGATCATTCATGGAGGATAATAATGAACAACGAAGTCCCAAAAGTAGAAAACTTAATCACCGAAGCCGACCTTTGCGAACTATTCGGATGCGACAAAAAACAACTTGCACGCCTAAGGCACAACGCAGGTCTGCCTTTTATCGGCATTACAAAGACAAGCAGACTCTATCTCGAGTCTGACGTCATGACGTGGCTGCTCACGCAGCGGAAAATTTCACCCCGAGAATAATCCGCTCAAAAACGGGTCTCGGACTTTTTGCAACCGTACTCGTAGAGGGCGATAGAGTATCTCAAATGAACAAAAGAGTATCTCAAATGAACGCTACAGGACGATGATTTCAAGGTTAATGGTCTAAGTAGGGCTTAACCATAAAAGTCGATCTGGGACCAAATTTGCAATTATGCCTATCTCTCCCAATAAGACCTATTTCAGGGTAGACGAGATAGCAAAATACTTCTCCGTATCCAAGAGAACCGTTTACCGGCTGATCGAGTCGCGGAAGCTCAAATCCGTAAGGATCGGAAACTCCCTCAGGATCCATGTTTCTGAAATTCTCAGACACGAGAACCCACGAGTAAGGACACGAAGTGAAGCTTGCGCTAAAAAATGAAAGCTTCGCCATCTCGGCGAACCGTCTCTATCATTTTTGATGTGTGCAATCTGTTTAATCCCTGCCCCGTGGAATCTTTACCCTGTTGAATGTTCTTGTCTTTACTATTCAACCGAGGCGAAGGCTATTCCTCTGGGGTGCGGATCTCAATTCCATCCACACATTTCGCAGATTTCGCAGACTTATATCGTATCCAAAGCTTGGCCTTTAATCTGTGTAATCTGCGTAATCTGCGGATCACATTTCAGCGACAAGTGTAGACAACCGTAGACAACCCTACCTTGACGTCTGCCTCTTTTTGCCCTAACCGCTTCCAAACACTACCAAAAACAGCGCGGCTGACATGTTCCTGCACGGGAACACGCCAGCAGGATTGCCAGGATGTTATAAGTACCACAAACTACACAGGTTTAAAAAACGACCAAAAAAGACACCGCATGAAACCTACCAAGAAAGCAAAATGGACGGTCATGGTCTACATGGCCGAGGACAACAACCTGGATTCAGCAGCCCTCAGAGATATTGCTGAGATGGCCCAGGTGGGATCTTCAAAGAACGTCCACATCGTTGTCCAACTTGATCGAGACAAGGACCTTCTCACCAGACGTTTCTATATTACCAGGGCTGGAGGCTACGAAAAGGATTGTATCCTCACCTTTGACGAAGCCAATACCGGCGATCCCAAAACCCTGGAAAACTTCATTCTCTGGACCATCCACACATACCCCGCCAGGCGATATTTTCTAGTCTTGTGGAACCATGGAGGCGGTTGGTGGGAAGAGGCCAGAGTAAAAGCCCCTGCTACCCCCTCTGGAAGCAAGGCACGATCACCTTTGTTTACTACCTCTCTCAAAGACGATCCCAACAGAAGCATTGCCTATGACGACACCTCAGGAGATGCCCTGGACAACCAGGAGCTGAAGAACGTCCTGTCACGCGTATCCCAAAAGATCGGAAAGAAGATCGACATCCTGGGGATGGATGCCTGTCTCATGAACATGATCGAGGTGGCCTATCAGCTTAAAGATTCCGTGCAGGTAATGGTCGGTTCAGAGGAGGAAGAGCCCTTTGATGGATGGCCGTATCATAGAATCCTCCAAGTCCTGAAAAACAGACCGCGCTGTTGGCCCACCACCATAGCCAAAATGGTAGTCAACGAATACATCAACTCTTACCAGGGGAAGAAAGAGACCGTCACTCAATCCGCTTTGAACCTGAAGCGCCTGAGAAACATTGTCCAGCGCCTCCATGCTCTCTCCCTTCAGATCATATCATCCTTTACACATGACGCTTCTTACAGGGCTATTGGCAGCTCCTGGAGAAAGGCTCCTAAGTTTTTTTGGAATAACTATGTTGACCTTTATTCCTTCGCCGCAAACCTACGCCTTCGATCTACGCACCGGCGCGTTAAGAAAGACGCGGCCAGGCTTATCCGAGCCCTCAAACCCGGAAGGCGCAAGGCGATTCTCCACCAGGGCCATCTCGGGCAGAAAGTTAAGGACACTCATGGAATCTCTGTCTACTTTCCTTTAGGCTGGATCAACCCTAAGTATCGAGAGCTTGACTTTTACAAAGACTGCAACTGGGGCAAATTCCTGGACAGATACTTAATAACTTAGTGGGAGGTTTACCCTGTTGAATAGGCTTCCCTTTGGGAAATTCAACAGGGTAAATCAAATGGTCAAGACACGTAGTAAAGCTAAAAACCCGGTAAAGCGCAAAACCAGGGCAAAGAAAAAACCCACCAGGGCCGGTCACTACGGACCGGGATTCGCTGGAAACCCCTGGAGAGACGGCTCTGGGCGCTTCTGTAGTAAAAGCAGAGATGCCGATGGACAGCCTTACTCAACAGGTACCTCAAAACCGAAAGATCCTTATTGGGACATTTAAACCCCGCAGGTGTCCTGGTCAAAGTGTTTCACCAAAGGAGGATTAGCTCATGGATTATGGGATTATAGCTACTCTAATCACTGTAATTTTAGGGGTGTTAACTCTTTTCTTAGGGGCCAAAGTGCGAAAGGTGAAAGCGCTACTCGCCGGAACGCTCGCAACGTTTGACAAAATTGATGAAGCCCTTAAGGACAACAAACTCACAAAAGAAGAAGTCAAGGCAATCCGCCAGGCATGGCAAGATGTCATAAACGATGCCAAACAAATATTTAGGGGCTCATTATGAATATGTGGCACTTTTTGCTCACCAATCTCTTGAACGGTATCATTGGCATATTGCTACTGATTGCGGGGTACAAACTTTTTGATTGGGCTACCCCTAAGTGGGATTTCTATGAGGCGTTTACAAAACATCCTGTTGCTGGCTCTGTTGTCATCGGTAGTTTCATCCTGGGGCTGTCAGCAATCATTTGCAGTGCAGCTTTCTAAGTGCTCTGAGTTAGCCGCGGTTTGCGACTCGCTCAAGGGCACTCCATACATTTGGGGAGGCAAATCTCCAGGCCCTGGCTTTGATTGTTCCGGGGCTGTGTACCATGTAGCAAAACGAATGGGACACCCGGTGCCCAGAACCACGGCAAAGAAGTACTGGGTTTGTAACAGCAACCCCTGTGTTCATTGGCAAAAAGCCCAATGTGGTTATTTAGTGTGGTGGCAATTTACTCGATCAAGACCCTATGGGCATATCGGCATAATGGTAAACAATCCATCCTTTTGGCAGGCAGGCTCCAGCACTGGCTTTGTCAAGAGAGTATTTGACTCAGGTAATTTTTGGGACACAAAATTTCAGGGAAGTAAGGAGTTCCTTTAATGGCTGCTGATATAGAAAAGTGCGTCATAGACATCAAGCAAGCCATAGCCCGTATTGAGGAACAGGCCAAAACCATCTTCAATCGGCTTGATGACTATAAGGAGTGGTCAGAAAAGCTGCATAAAGAGCACTTTGATGCCACAGAACGTCTTAACCACTCAAGGGCAGAGGGCTGGAGGCAATTTGACGTCCGGATCTCAAAACATGATCTGACCTTAAACTCGCTTCGGGACGATCTTGCCAAAACCCAGGAGTTGCTCCAGCAAGCTACCCAGACCGCCATCAAGACTAAAGGCATTGCAATAGGCTTAGGCATGGCAGGCGGAGCAATAGTCTCTATCCTTGCCATTTTAGTAGAACTTATAAAGTGACACGAAGTGAAGCGTAGCGCTAAGGAGGTGAACAACATGACCAACACAGGAGCAAAGGTTCTTACAGTTAACGGCGCTGAGTATCTGGTAATATGGGATGCCGGTGACGTCAGGATCTTCACCAACAATGGCTCCTACATCTTCGGCGGCAACATTGGCTACACCATGATGGATTGCCAGTCAATTGGAGATGTAATCCTGTTCATCGGGGTTTATTCTAACCGCAGCATGAAGACTCTTGGATGGAATCCTGTCACCAAGGCGTACAACAACAACTTCAGTCGTTACGTTGATTAGCGTGACGTCCACTAACATGACACGAAGTGAAGCTTGCGCTAAAAGGAGGTGATACTATGTTTCCAGTCTGGGTTTATGGTCTTATTACAGCAAACGGCCAGCCCCTTGCAGGCGCATCGGTTCGGACTTCCCTTGGAGTCACGGCAAACGCTTTGCCCACTGGCAATTATTTGATGGTCCATCCTGCCGGAACGTTCAATATGACGGCCTCTGCACCAGGACATGCCCCTGCAACAAAGAATGGTGTTGGAATGGGCTCTGGCTCCGCTGTACAGGTTAACTTCGAACTGTAACCAATAACCACAGGGGGCCGCAGATGCCCCCTGTGCCTGCCCGCCATCGCGAGCCTGAGGCTCGCTCAGGCGAGGCGGGCGGGAAGGAAAACATCATGACAAAAGTAGAAATCACTCAGGCCATAATCGAGATACTCCAGAGGCCCGGCACGTCTGAAGCGCAGGCAAATCTCGCTTATGCTGCCTTTTTGATCATCATGAAGTCCCGCTACATCATACCTGAGCCAGAAGAGAGGAGAAAGGAGGTGAACACACGATGACAGATAGAGAAGAAGTCATAACCAAATTCGCCACAAAGGCTAAGGTGACCAAGGTCAATGCTGGAGCATATCTGGCGATACTGCTCGATGTGATCCAGGCGATCCTGGCAAGGAAAAGGGCATTGAAGCTTCCTGGCTTTGGATCCTTCAAGGTGAACCCCGTACCTGAGAGGAAAGGCATTAACCCTCTGACCGGCAAGAAAGTAACTTTCGCACCAGGCGTGAGGGTAAGCTTCAAGCCGGGACAGCCACTGAAAGAGGCTGTTGCCAAAAACGTGTTGGCCAAGCCCAAGGTAAAACCAAAGGCAAAGCCCAAAAAGAAAAAGACTAGCAGAAAAAAGTAAGGGGGGTGTGAGGCAAAATGACCAAAACGGAACTTGTCGCGAACATAGCTGAAGACCTGGATATTACGAGGCCCTTAGCAGCCAAGGCCCTGGATAGTGTTATGTCCAACGTAACCAATCTACTGGTCAACGGGGATGCCATTGTTCTCAGAGGTTTTGGGAAATTCTACGTAAAAAATAGAAAGGCTCGAAAAGCACGAAATCCCAAGAGCGGCAAGACAATCAACATCCCCGCACGCAAATACCCCCATTTCAAACCAGGGCGTTCCCTAAAAAGGGGTGGCCAATAACCCTCCAAAGCCAGAGCCGGAGACCCGGAAAAGCGGGGCTTGTGTGTAAACCCCGCTTTTCTTGACTTCCCTGCCTGCCGGCAGGCAGGAAGGAAATCCAAATGACACAACCACTCAAAGTGGGCGCCTAATCAGGAAAAATGAAGACTAAAGTCCTTTTCTCTCCAAGGGGTTACATCAGCAGAGAGCTTGTGGAAATCATCAAGGCAGCCAACCAGGAGATCGTGGCTGCTCTCTATCTCTTATCCTTAAAATACGTTGCTAAGGCGCTGGCTAAAGCAGTCGAAAGGGAAGTAAGCGTCAGGCTGGTCCTGGACAGGGATCAGGCTGACAAATACTACTCTCTGGACGAATGGATGATTGAACGAGGAATAGGCATCAAGATCGTCAAAGTCGTAAAGGGGCTTATGCATCACAAGTTTCTCATTGTGGACAAAACAATCCTGGTTACAGGAAGCTACAATATCACAGCAGACGCAGAATACAGAAACCACGAAGCAATGATCTTCACCACTCAGGAAGAACTTATCGAGCCTTTTTACGCTAAGTTTGAATTGCTCTGGCAAAAAGCCGCCGACCATATCGACCACCGCTACAAGGACGATCCTGCCTACCATTACCACAAGCTCCCTTCCGGCAAGACCTACTGGCATCCAAAAAGATATAAACACAGAAAGCCCGCAAAGTGATTTCCGCCTTTAGCGCAAGCTTCACTTCGTGTCCAAAAACAGACCCGGCAGTCTGGCCAGACGTCCAGTACTTTGACTCTAAGGGGAGACTATAGGGGGGTTATAATATAGATGCTCAATATATTTTACCCTTAAGTGCAGGGTATAATATGATATTTTACCCTTAGCTGGCTATTTTTTTATAATATGGCACTATCTCGAGCCGATCCTGCATGTTTTTTTGTGCCTTTTTTGTTCTATTTATCGCCTTCTATCCTATTTATTCAACCATGACACAAAACCAGGCTTACCCTAAACACATAGTATTGTTCTCAGGCGGGAAAGACAGCACATGCATGCTGCTCATGATGATCGAGAACAACATCCGCATTGACGATATTGTTTTCTGTGATACAGGCCAGGAGTTCCCTGAAGTTTACAGACACATCAAACATGTTCAAACCTACATCGGCAGAAAGATTACCGTCCTGAAGGGTGAGAAGCCATGGCAGTATTGGTTTGCAGAACACGTCAAGACCAAAGGCAAAAGAAAGGGCCAGAAAGGCTATGGCTGGCCCGCCTGGCAATGTCGTTGGTGTGTCAAGGTCCTCAAAAAGGAGCCGTTGGTCAAATACCTCCGCTCTCTACCACCCTGCCATTTATATTCTGGCATTACTTCCGATGAGTGCCACAGAGCCAACGCAAAAAATGTTTATCCTGTACCGGTTGCTTTTCCCCTTATTGACTGGAAAATAACAAAAAATAAGAGCCTCAGATACTGTTATGAACAGGGATTTGACTGGAATGGCCTATATCAGCTATTTTCCCGCACCGGTTGTTTTTGTTGCCCACTGCAAAAATTTTCTGCATTAGAAACGCTTTTTTACTTCTTCCCACATCTCTGGCGAAAAATGAAAAAGATGGACAGGCTAACCCACAAAACTTTCAAGACGCGGAGCACCGTCTCCGAAATCGAACACCGCATCCGCACTTCATAACATCTCCAGTGGCAACGAAGACATTAACCCGCGCGCCTGGCACTGCCGTTGCCAAACCCTTTCACCAGGTGTCCTTGTCAAAGTGTTTCACCACAGCTCACATGAATATTTTGATGAATATTTCACGCTCTGAATTCCAAAAGTTTACAGCATCGATCCACCCAAAACACATACCCGTCCTATGCCTCCACGCATCCTGGCAACTCCTATCCATTTCCGGCAAAGAGTTTACATCCCTAACGAAACTCGCAACGAAGAGATTAACCCACCCACCCGCCCTTACTGGAGGATGTCACTACATGGGGGCCCCGCCATAAATACGGCCTGTTACCCAGAGACCCCAAAGCCAGGCAGTATTTATGGCCCTCCCCACGCGGTGACGCAATTTTTTTGACCCCTACCCACCCCTAAATCCCCTCATAGGGGACTTAAAAGAGCCTGGTGGTGGCCACGATATGGGGATGGTCATCAATACTGTCTCTGACCCATAAACCCAAACCCAGCCAGTATTTACCACCATCCCCACATCGTGACGCCTTTTTTGAAACTACCCACCCAAAAAGGAAGGGCCTTCGGTGAAAACGATATCTCCTAGAAACGGAGACAACGATTTCACCTACGGCCCCCAGTTCACGCGCCTTACGCCGCTGCCCACCCAAAGCGCACTGTCCAGGAACAGCGCGCTAAAAAACCAGATCCATCCCAGCCGGACCGACTCCGCCGGACCGACTCCTGGCCACGGGGATCGCCACGGCGCCAAGCAGATACCTCGCCACACAAAACCCCAGAGGCCTTCGGTGAAAACGATGTCTCCTAGCCTTGGTTTCGCATTTTGATAAAAAGAACAATATTGCCAATGCCTTACAGATACAGGTACTACAGACTCGCCTTAGTTTTTTTCAATCAGGCGAGGTTGCGTCTCACCGGCAAATGTTTGTAGTCTACATCCAGCTTATCGTAAATGTCCATATGGATGCCTTCGGGCATACTGGGCTTCCTGATATTGATTACCGGACCGCTGGTTGTCGGCAGCTGAACGGTCGAATAATCATGTGTGCTCACCACGCGTTTTATTGTTGCCCAGCGGGAATGTACACCCTGTACTCGTAACATATATTCGATCGAATGAAGCAGATGATACGCAAGGATTGAAATAAATATGTGCCCATCGACACGGTCTTCTCTGTGATGTGGGTTCGGGCGTAAGCCAAGATACGACTTTAAATCCCGAAATGCGTTTTCTATCCGAGTTAGCATCACATACAACTTCCATATTTCGTCGGCATTTAAGTCTGTCCGATTTGTCTTCAAAAGGTAATTTCCATCCAATCCCGCCTCTTTTTCACGAATCTCCTCGATGGGTTCCCAGCTCAACGCTGGTGCAATTAAGTGCATCTTGATTTTATCAAAATCAGAAGGATATTTCTCTTGCATAACGGCCAGTTTTTTTTCAAGTGCCGGAAAGGTGATTGTATTGCCGTTTGCTTTTTCTTTCAGCTTCGCAAGAGAATTTGAAACTCGTTTGGAAATTTTTACATCTTCAGGAAGTGTATATGAAAATTCCCGATGGGTATACATGATCTCATAATATTGCGACACCTTGCCGAACCGCTCTTTAATACGACCGATTCTTTGTTCGATTTTGACAGGATTATTTTCTCTCCCCTTTTGAATCTGATTCTGCAAATTTGTCAGTTCCTTTTCCAGCTTTTTTTCACGATTATTGCGCATCCCTTGCTCTTTGTTTTTGCGTCCTTCACTTTTGCACAACAAATAAACGATGTCGGCTGCCGGTTTTATCATTACTTCCACTTTCTTTTTTGGGTCTCTGCCTTCTACAATATGGAATTCTTCCCTTTGGAATGTGCCTATAAACTGCTCTTCTTCGTTACTGCGGCACATCACAATGTACTTCAAATTCTCATAGCTCTTTAAAAGTTCGATGTTTTCTTCCGTCACCATCCCTCTGTCAAAAACGATCGTGGGCATCGCTTTATCTGAAAACTCACTTGCCAATTCCCCCACAATATGGCCCAACGACTTTGAATCCGACATCTTTCCCTCGAAGACAGGATGACGTCGAATAAAACCATCACCATCCAATACAAGCGCTACCACTACCTGCGGACAGTCACTTCGCTTCTCCTTTTGATTCTTGCTATATTTCGCCTTCGGATTCCTTGCGCATACACCCTCGAAATAGGTATTCGTCAAATCATATAAGAATATGCAATCCTCAAGACTGAACAGGTCTTTTTCCCGTTGATACAACTCTTCTTCTATATACGATTGATGCTTCAACAACTTATCCGATATGCGATAAAATCGGTCATGGCCAAATTGCATGAAATCAATACCAAGCAATTCATCAACGGCTACCGTCCCTAACCAGGAAATAATCCCATTCTCACTGTCCTGGGAAATCAAACGATTCAATACCGAAATCTCTGCTGTCTTTATCTCGCTCTCCCGAAACCCATATTCACGCAATATTGAAGGAAAATTCAAACGGCTCCAAAATGTATCGCCAATCAGTATCGGTCCCAATTCCCTGGTATATCCATGTTCTACATCCTCAACAAAAATCTCCGCTGTTTGCCGATCGGACTCCTTGAATTCAGCCACTCGCTGCCGCGCCGAATCCCATTTCCCCTCAGTCTGTATCTTTTTTACGATATAGTCCGCATACCTAACCAACTGCGCATCGTATGAAAATAATGACAGCCGACCGGAAAGCCGCTCTTTCACAATACGTGCAACCGCACTCCGGTCTGACTTAGGAATTTTGAACCTGGTACCCAGAGATACCACGATACGAACCCTCGGGCCTCTGGCGGTTCGAATATTTTCAACTAATTGCGATACAGGTAGTTTTGAATTTTTTGATCGATTTTCCCTGAAAAACATTTTCGCTCTCCAAAATTTTTTTCAGGATACCGAAAAACGGGGCATTGTCAAGACAAAAATAAAATATCGGGGGAGGCTGTACAGGTACTACATTTGTTTTGCAAAAAGTTTTATTAATAATATCAGATAGTTAAAAATTACCCAAGAAAAGCCTCTCTCTATAACATCTTAATTTTATTGAATAAACAAGAAAAGTCGTGAATTCTTCCGGACTCAAAGTGCGAAACTAAGGCTAGAAACGGAGACAACGATTTCACCTACGGCCCCCAACTCACGCGCCTTACGCCGCTACCCACCCCTAAATCCCCTCATAGGGGACTTAAAAGAGCCTGCTGGTAGTCACGATGTGGGGACGGCCATCAATACTGCCTGTAACCCATAAAACCAAAGCCCGACAGTATTTATCACCGTCCCCACATCGTGACGCCTTTTTTGAATCTACCTACCCAAACCCCAGGGGCCTTCGGTGAAAACGATGTCTCCTAGAAACGGAGACAACGATTTCACCTACGGCCCCCAATAAGCGGAAGGACCTTCGGTCAAGTCGTTGTCTCCCTGAGTCAACCACTTGACCTACGGCCCCCAATTTTTGATTCTTGAAGCCTCAAACTCCGCATCGGATAAAGTGTTTGCTCTGGCAAACACTTCAACCGATCCTCCAGCCCCGAAACAACGTCTTTACCCCCACCTCACGCCAGACCGCCCAAACCGGAAGGGCCTTCGGTGAAAACGATGTCTCCTAGAAACGGAGACAACGATTTCACCTACGGCCCCCAATTCATGCGCCTTACGCCGCTACCCATCCCTGAATCCCCTCATAGGGGACTTAAAACATTCAAGCGGTGGTCCCTACATGGGAACGGCCATGAATACTGCCTGTTACCCATAAAACCAAAGCCCGACAGTATTCACCGCCGTTCCCATGTCGTAACGCCGTTTTTCAATCTACCCGACCCAAAGCGGAAGGGCCGTAGGTGAAATCGTTGTCTCATGGCCACCGAGACAACGATTTCACCTACGGCCCCCAGTTTAAGCGCCTTACGCCGCTCTCCACCCCTGAATCCCCTCATAGGGGACTTAAAACACCTGGTGGTAGTCACGACGTAGGGACGGCCATCAATGCTGTCTCCTACCCATAAAACCAAAGCCCGACAGCATTTATCGCCGTCCCCACGTCGTGGCGCCAGTTTTGAATTTACTCACCTAAAGCGGAAGGGCCTTCGGTCAAATCGTTGACTCATAGAAACCGAGACAACGATTTCACCTACGCCCCCAATTCAACCCATCCATCCCAGGCGGCGCACGTCGTAGCCACCGGGATCGGCACGAAGCTAAGCAGATACGTGGCCACAAAAAACCACAGGCTAACCCACACAACTTTCAAGACGCCCAGCACCCCCTCCGAAATCGAACACCACATCCGCACTTCATAACATGTCGAGTGGCAACGAAGAGATTAACCCGCCCACCCGCCCTTACTGGAGGATGTCACTCGGCAGTGCAATAGCGAGGCTATTCCCGCCAATAAGGCAACGGAGAAACAACGCTATGCCCGCCTCACACATCTCAGCGCTACCGGGTGACACCATTTTTTAAGTCGATGTCACTACGTGGGGACCCTGCCATAAAGACTGCCTGATATCCAGAGACCCCAAAGCCAGGCAGTATTTACGGCCCTCCCCACGTGGTGACGCAATTTTTTGACCCCTACCCACCCCTAAATCCCCTCATAGGGGACTTAAAAGAGCCTGGTGGTGGCCACGATATGGGGATGGTCATCAATACTGTCTCTGACCCATAAACCCAAACCCAGCCAGTATTTACCACCATCCCCACATCGTGACGCCGTTTTTGAAGCTACCCACCCAAAGCGGAAGGGCCTTCGGTGAAATCGTTGACTCATAGAAACCGAGACAACGATTTCACCTACGCCCCCAATTCACGCACCTTACGCCGCTGCCCACCCCTAAATCCCCTCATAGGGGACTTAAAACATGTAAAAGGAAGGGGCTCCGGGTGCTGCATTTTTTCTCCCCCCTGACAACCCCCCTCTTTTTCACCTGGCCTCCGCTTCTCCGTGTTCACGTCGGTCTGTCACGCCCTGTGCTTTCCGAAAAAAGCCCCTCACTTTAGTGGTGGCATCATTTTTGTCGTTTGGGGCGATTTTTTTCGGGCACAGGGCGCGCCATCCCTTTGGCTCACCCGCGCTACGGCCAGACTAAGGTGGCTCATTCGCTTCGCTCACCGCATTCGTCACACGCCTGCTTTCGCAACTAAATTTTTAAGTCAGGGGGGAGACAAAACACCGGCGCACCCTACGCCCTATCTATTCACCCCCTGCCCCCTCCAGGGGGAATATCCCCCGCCACCCCGCGTGAAGAGTCAGCGTGCACCTCAGCGAAAAAACTGCTTCGCTGCACCCTGACACTCCACGCTTCCCCTCTGCCCCCAGGGGCTCCCCAAATCCTCCTCCCCCAGGGCAGAGTAGCGGTCTTTCGCTCCGCATCACCTGGTAAACCCGGTGCTCCACTTCAGCCCGATACACTGCCCAGAAACCCAGCCTCGCAATCTACAATCGACACTCAAAATACCTCCTGACTGACAAGGATCGCCACAACGCCGCAAAATCAACACTGGCAAAGGGGTTACAAAACGTCCTAACGGACAGAAACTGTCGCAACGCCGCAAAATCAACACTGACAAGGGATTTGCAAAACATCCTCGCTGATGGAGGTCGCCACACTGAACCCGCGAACTCATCACTCGCACGAGGGTTCCAAAACGTCCTATAAACACAAAAACCGAGGCTGCGGTTTCAAGCTTGATTCTTGCCGGCCATCTCTTTGCTGGTATCCTGGCAACCCGTGCCCCACCCACCGCACGGGCTTGTCGCTGGCCGTTCCGGCCTAGCTCACTCCCCGCTCCGCCACCCAATCTATACCTTTTACAACCTGGCATCTCCCAGCACGCGTAAGCGGCCCGCCACCGCCCACGACGTCGCCCTAATCAAAAGTAGTGTGAGGATCGGGGCTGAAATCATCCAACATCCAGGACAGTTCTATCCTCTTTATCCATCCTTGTATAAATCAGGTACCACGGCCAACCTCTGCTATAACGCCCTCGTAGCTTTGAACAACCACGTGGATGGTCTGATATGGCTAAGCGCAGGCAATTAAAGCATATATGATGCTTAATCCATTTTATCGGAACCTCATGATTCCTCTATTTATTGTAACCCACTGAAACTACACCCAATTTTATCGGAACCTATCCCAATTTTATCGGAACCTATCAATTTCCTGAAAATTCCATAGCTTACAGGTTTATCGGAACCTTACAACAACTTAGCCTTCCCTTATGGCGTGTAACCCTTGGAAATTTCACGGCATTTTATCGGAACCTCGTCTTGTTTTATCGGAACCTCTTAATTGTTAATAAATTTCACTGGTTACGATTTTATCGGAACCTGATCCTCGAAAATTTCACGCCTTATGCCCCCTCCAACTTGCCTTCTCTGCATACAATCCCTGTGATTTCTACAGCTTACCAAATACGGCACAGCACTTGCTCTACTGGTACACTGAAAAGAGAAAATGTTTATCCCAATTTGGTAGGTTTCCTTTGAAATTGACTGGGAAACAAGACAACGCTATACTTACGCCGGAACAGGTGGCAAACGAATTATCCCTTGCTCCTGAAACAGTCAGGGCGTTAATGCGCCGCAAGATATTGCCTGCCGCAAAAGTAGGTGGATCCTGGCGTACTACGAGGAGGGCTTTGTATGGCTATCTGGAAGAGCAAATGGGGCTGGCGGGCCGAGTTCGAGCTGAAGGGCGAGAGAATAATGGCCAGAGGGTTCTTCCAATACAAAGACGAGGCAAGACAGTGGATAAAGCAAGAAAAAGCCCGTCTGAGCGAGAAACCTCAGAAATCTTCTTCCCAAGGTAACGATCTATTTTTCTGGAGGCTTTCCCAGGAATATCTTGGTGACTCCAAAATCAACTATGACAAGAAAACCTTCGACGAAAAGCGATACTGTTTGGAACGGTTTTACGAACATGTCGGAGATGTTGATGTGACTTCTATTGAACCCCGCACGATTCTGCATTTCATCAACAATCGTGCCGAGACCCAGAGCAACAACGCAGCCAACAAGGACAGGAAGAATCTCAGGGCGTTTTATGGTTGGGTCCAGGACATGTACAGCATAATGTATGACCCCACAGCTCCAATCAAAAAGAAACCTCACTCTAAGAAAGCACGGAGATTGATTCCCATCCAAGACATCCTTAAGGTCATGCTTGTGGCCCAGGGCCATGACAGGGTATTAATGGGGTCGTACTGGCATACCGGTGCGAGAAAGGGTGAGATCCTGAGATGGACCTGGGCCGATGATATCAATTTCGAAGAAAGGTGGGCCAGGCTCGGTACAAAGAAGAATAAGTCAGGGGAAATGAGGTACGAAAAACTCTGGATGAACGACGACCTCTACCAGCTCCTGATGTGGCAGTGGAAGCACCGCCACCCCACCAGCCCGTACGTATTTTGCCACATGAACCCGAAGAGCAAATTCTATGGCAAACCTTTCGGTGAAAGGCGTAAGACTTTAAAGACCCTTTGCAAACTGGCGGATGTTGAGTCTTTCGGTTACCATGACATCAGGCACACAGTGGCGAAGTATTTGAACGACCTACAGAAGGTCGGCCTGAAAAAAGTACAGCAAGTCCTCCGGCACAGAAGGCAGACCACGACAGAGATTTATGTGGAGGGGAATTACACAGACACACGAGACGTGATGAAGCTTCTCGAACTCGACAAGCTCGAAAATCTCCCGAAAAATTCCCGCAGTTTTTCCCGCAGTGAAACGAAAAAGGGTTAGCCATGAAAGCTAACCCTTTGATATTCCTGGCGGGGACGACGAGACTCGAACTCGCGACCTCCGGCGTGACAGGCCGGCGTTCTAAACCAAACTGAACTACGCCCCCAAAAAAACCTTCGGTTTTACATTTAGCTATTAGCCAATAGCCACTAATAGTGATAAGCTATTTCTGGTAGGCGGAACAGGGCTTGAACCTGTGACCTCCGGCTTGTAAGGCCGATGCTCTCCCAACTGAGCTACCCGCCCCCAAAGGGGTTAATCGTATAAGCGCATAGCGCATAGAGCAAAGCGCATAAACCATAAAGCAAGAAAACGCTATGCGCTATGCGCTTTGCCCTATCCGCCATCGAATAACCAAGAAGCACACACATGTCAAGCAAAATGCGCACTGGTCCTTAGTTGACTCGAAGGGGTCTTATTGCCTCTTCCCCCCTGGGAATCAACTCTGGGGGAATGACCTCATCCTCTTCTTTAAAAAGCGTCTCGCCGGGTGTCAAAATGATGGCACGAGACAAGACATCATCCATGTGGGTTGCGGTAATCACCTCGATCTGTTTCAGGATCTTTGCGGGAATTTCTTTCAAATCCTTGCAGTTTTCATCAGGAATGATGACCTGAGATATCCCTCCTCGGTGGGCCGCCAGGATCTTCTCCTTTAGCCCTCCAATAGGCAGAATACGACCCCGAAGGGTAATTTCCCCGGTCATGGCCAGATCACGCCAAACCGGCCTTTTGATCAGCGCAGATACAATAGACGTTGCCATGGTTATACCTGCTGATGGGCCATCCTTTGGCGTGGCCCCTTCGGGTACGTGGACATGGATATCTACACTTCTATAAAAATGCTTTTTTAGGCCAAGCCTCTCTGCCCTGGACCGCACATAGCTCAAGGCAGCCTGGGCAGATTCCTGCATAACTTCCCCTAACTTTCCCGTGACTGTAAGCTTTCCCTTTCCGGGCATAATGACCGTCTCAATGGCAAGGAGCTCTCCGCCTACCTGTGTCCAGGCCAGGCCCGTAGCCAGACCGATTTCGTCCCTTTCTTCAAGCTGCCCGTACCGGAACCCGGGCACACCCAGGTATTTTTGTATGGACTGGGCTGTTATCTTGAGACACTTTTTCCCGTCCTCTTTCGCGACCTCACGGGCGACCTTCCGGCACACAGAGGCAATTTCGCGCTCAAGATTCCGCACACCGGCTTCGCGGGTATAACGACCGATAATTGTCTGAATAGCGTTCTTGGTGAACTGGATGTTTTCTTTGGATAAGCCGTTCGTGTCGGTCTGTTTGGGAACCAAAAAACCCTCGGCTATCTGAAGTTTTTCATGCTCAGTGTATCCAGGCAATCGAATAATCTCCATGCGGTCCTGGAGGGGAAGTGGTATGCCGTGGAGGTTGTTAGCCGTGGTGATGAAAAGAATATCGGAAAGATCATAGTCCACATCCAGGTAGTGGTCATTAAAGGCAAAATTTTGTTCAGGATCAAGGACTTCAAGCAGGGCCGCTGAGGGGTCGCCTCGAAAATCGACACTCATCTTATCCACTTCGTCCAGACAAAAAACGGGGTTGTTCACCCTGGCTTTCTTGAGAGACTGAATGATCTTGCCAGGCATGGCTCCAATATAAGTACGTCGATGTCCTCGGATCTCGGCCTCATCCCTGACCCCACCCAGGGAAAGCCGGGCAAGTGTTCGCCCTGTGGCCCGCGCCACCGATTTTGCCAAAGAGGTCTTTCCAACCCCAGGCGGACCCACAAAACAGAGGATCGGGCCTCGTATCTTCTTCACCAGCTTTTGCACAGCTAAATACTCCAGGATGCGCTCTTTGGGTTTGTCGAGGCCATAGTGGTCTTTTTCCAGGATAGCTTCCGCCTTATCAATATTCATCTGAAGCTTGCTTCGCTCAAACCAGGGGAGATTGATGAGCCATTCAATGTAATTTCTCACCACTGTCCCCTCTGCCGACATGGGCGCCATGAGTTTAAGCTTTTTGAATTCTTGTCTTACCTTTGCAGCCCCTTCCCTGGACATTCGTTTGCGTTTGATCCGGCTCTCCAGCTCATCCAGCTCGCTTTTATAATCGTCCTTGGTCCCCATCTCTTTCTGGATGGCACGCATCTGTTCATTAAGATAATAGTCCCTCTGCGTCTTTTCCATCTGCTTCTTCACCCGTCCTTTGATTCTCTGCTCCGTTTTGTAGATTTCAATTTCGTCGTGCATCAAACGGAAAAGGAGGGTCATGCGCTCTATTGGCGGGACAGATTCAAGCAAACGCTGCTTATCGGGAATCCTGAAATTGAAGTGAGCCGCTACGGTATCAGCGAGTTGAGATACATCACTGATAGAGGATATGTTATTTATGAGATCCCTTGAGATGCTTTTCTTAATCCTGGCATATTCTTCAAACATCTCCAGAACCGTTCGGGTAATGGCCTCACTTTCCGCCTGTGTTACTTGCGCTTCGACAATCGGCTCAATCTCAACTACTTGATGTTTTTCTCTGTCACTGAAGCGGGTTATACGAGCCCGCTTTTCACCTTCCACCAGTGCCTTCACCGTTCCGTCAGGAAGCCTGAGCAGTTGGAGCACCGTCCCAATTGTCCCCACGCTATATATATCCTTTTCGCCCGGCGAGTCTGCTCCAGCATTCTTCTGGGTGGCCAGGAAGATCCTCTTGTCCAGGTTCATGGCGTTCGACAAGGAATTGACGGACTTGGAACGCCCTACGAAAAGGGGAACCACCATGTGAGGGAAGACCACGACATCCCGGAGCGGAAGGAGGGGAAGAGAAAGCTTCTGTTTTGGATCACTCATTGGTTTCTTCCATTTCGTTATGTTAAACATGGTCATGAAGACAGAGCCCTTTCCCGGGATTGCTCGAAGAGCAACATGGGCTGCTCGTTGTTCAAAATAACCTCCTCGTTGATGACGCATTCCTTGGCCCCATCCATGGAAGGAATCTCATACATGATGTCAAGCATGGCCGATTCCATGATAGCCCTAAGACCTCGCGCCCCAGATTTACGCTCCAAAGATTTTTTGCCAATAGCCTTCAAGGCGCTATCCGTAAAGCGAAGGGCCACATTTTCTAACTCAAAGAGCTTCTGGAACTGCTTCACCAGGGCATTTATCGGTTCTGTGAGTATCCTGACCAGGGCTGTTTCGTTCAGTTCGCCCAGGGTGGCAATCACGGGAATCCGCCCCACAAATTCAGGGATCAGACCGAATTTTATGAGGTCTTCAGGCTGAACCATCTGGAGTATCTCACCGATGTTTCGCTCCTTTCGACTCCGGATATCAGCCCCAAAGCCCATCACCTTGCCACCCATTCTGTGCTGTATGATCTCCTCCAGCCCGTTAAAGGTCCCGCCACATATGAATAAGATATTGGAGGTGTCAACTTTGAGAAAATCCTGCTGCGGATGCTTTCGCCCTCCCTTGGGTGGAACACTGGCAGTCGTCCCTTCAATAATCTTGAGAAGTGCCTGCTGCACCCCTTCACCTGAGACATCGCGGGTAATGGATGGGTTGTCCCCTTTGCGCGCAATTTTGTCGATTTCATCAATGTAGACAATCCCCCTGGAGGTCCTTTCCAGATCGTAATCAGCATTCTGAAGGAGCGACAGGATAATATTTTCAACATCTTCTCCCACATATCCCGCTTCGGTCAAGGATGTCGCATCTGCAATTGTAAACGGGACGTCAAGAAACTTGGCCAGCGTCTGGGCCATAAGTGTTTTCCCGCAGCCGGTGGGCCCGATCAGAACAACATTGCTCTTCTGTAGCTCCACATCAGCCGTGTTCACCGATGTCTCAAGGCGCTTGTAATGGTTGTGAACAGCGACCGCCAGGATCTTCTTGGCCCGTTCCTGCTCAATCACATACTGATCCAGAAAATCCTTGATCACAGCCGGCGCGCAAAATTCTCCTTTTTTCTGCGTTCGTCCCTCTTTTTCGTACTCTTCTTCAATGATTTCATTGCAAAGTTCTATGCACTCATCGCAGATATAGACCGCAGGGCCTGCAATCAGTTTTTTGACTTCATCCTGGCTTTTGCCACAAAAAGAACAGCGCAAACCGTTGACGTTTCTTCGTTTGGCCATGTGTTCCTCCAGAAAATGGAATTGTGGAAATTGTGGAATTGGGACAAAGCCCATATAATATATTATAGAACCATTTTTTGAAAAGGCAATCCAAAAATTATTTCCCTTAGCTCCACTTCGTTCCGCAACTGGTCGAGTGGTCAAGTGGTTGATTGGTCGAGTAGTTTAAGGGCCTTACGACTCGACAACTCGACTATTTAACTACTCGACTAAAGTCGCTGGAATTTCAATAGGTTGTAGAAATCCCGAGACGCCCATTTATACTGACACCGCTATTCACCTTTCTGGTCTTTGAATGTCGGGGCAGCTTTCCGCTGGGTGATCACGTGATCCACAATATTGTACTCCTTGGCCTCCTGGCCGCTCATGTAAAAATCGCGGTCTGTATCCTTGCGAATTGTCTCAATATCCTGATGGGTGTGGAAGGCAAGGATATCGTTCAAGGTCTCTCGCATCCGCAAGATCTCCTTTGCCTGGATGGCCACATCCGCGGCCGCGCCCTGAAATGAACCCATGGGCTGGTGAATCAGAATCCTGGCATTCGGGAGCGCATATCGTTTCCCCTCTGTTCCCGCGGCCAACAGCAGGGCACCCATGCTGGCTGCCTGGCCCATGCAGAGGGTGGATATGTCGGGCTTCACGTAGCGCATCGTGTCATAGATAGCCAGGCCTGCACTCACAATACCACCGGGGGAATTGATGTAGAAATTGATGTCTTTGTCCGGGTCTTCTGATTCCAGAAAAAGCAACTGAGCAATCAGAACATTGGCAACTTCATCGATCAGGGGCGTCCCAAGAAACATGATGCGATCTTTGAGTAGCCTCGAATATATGTCATAGGCTCGTTCCCCTCGACTGCTCTGCTCAATAACCATTGGAATAAGCTGCATTAGGTGTCTCCTTATTCGTTATTCTATTGTTGATTGTCGATTGTTGATTTGTTTTGTTCAATCATCAATCGTCAATCGTCAATCCAAAGATTCTGCCTTGTTAGTCTCTATCATCTCAATCGTACTGTTATTGATGATCAATTTGATGGCCTGTTCCTCAAGGGTCCTTTGCTTGAAAACCTCATAAGCTTCCTTGTAGCTGTTATGGAATTGCTTGATCGTGGCTGCAGGCTGATTCATGGCCGCGGCCATCTTCTCGTACGCCTGTTCCATCATTTCATCTGTTGCAGTGATTCCCTCCTGCTCAACCGCCTGCTGCAAAAGCAGATACTCTCGCACCCTCCTTTCTGCCTGTGAACGATACTGCTTGGAAAGGCTTTCCTCGGTCTGACCTGCCTGCTTCAAAGACAGCCCTCCATACGATAAAGCATTTTGGGCATTCCTGACCAAAGCAGACAGTTCATGGTTAACCAAAACCTCCGGAAGTTCCAAGTCCACCTGCTCGGATAGCCTGTCAATGATATTGTTGCGGAGTTCCCGTTCGGATTGGGTCTCGTATCTGCGTTCCAATTCGCTTCTAATGGCCTGTTTCAGCCGTGCTAACGTCTCATGTTCCCCCAAATTCTTTGCAAATTCATCATTTATCTCAGGCAAAATCTCTTCTTTGATCTCCTTAAGGGTAACCTTGAAGGTGATGTCGAGCCCGGCCAAATCCTTGTTGAAATAATCGGTTGGAAAACGCACCGGGAATTCCTTGGTCATATTGGGCCGCATGCCAACGAGTTGCTGGTCAAAATCGTTTAATATCCGTCCCGAGCCAACCTCAACGAGAAAATTCTCGGTCTTGGAAGCAGGCGCAAAGGCTTTGCCATCTTTGAACCCCTCGTAATCTATGAGCACGGAGTCTCCATTTTCAACCGGACGCTCTTCGTCAATGCGCTTGAGCAGGGCGTGATTTTTCTGGAGGATCTTAAGCTGTGTCTCAATCTCTTCATCACTAACCCTGTGCACCTTCTTTTTGAGCTTGAGACCATTGAGGTTTAACTCCTGAATAGGAGGCCGCACCTCCATGGTTGCAGAATAATGATAGGACTCGCCCCTTTCAAGTTCCGGACGATCAACAATTGGGTCACCAAGGGGTAGAAGCTCAGTCTCGCGCAGTGCCTGGACGTAAGAATCCTGAATCAACTGACCAGAAACTTGTGCATGTACATCTTTTTTGAAACGCCGTTCTAAAATAGAAAGCGGCACCTTCCCTGGACGAAACCCTTTAATCGTCACATTTTTCTTGAGCGTCGCATAAGCCTTGTCCAGTTCCCCGGTCACATCGGCTTCCGGAATTTCCACATGCAGAGTTTTTTTTACACTGCTAACATCTTCGACGTCTACCTTCATCAAATTCCTTTCTCAGCCTATTGTGTTCGTTGTGTTTGTTGGGTTTATCGGGTTTGTTGTGTTTGTTGGGTCTTGACTCAATGAACTCAATAAACGCAACAAACACGATAGACACAATTGGTGCGAGAGGGGGGACTTGAACCCCCAATCCCGAAACAGGAGCTGGATCCTAAGTCCAGTGCGTTTGCCAATTTCGCCACTCTCGCTCAAAGGGTATTGATTTTCTGTAAAAGGGATAATAATTATGGCGAAGTATAAACCGGCTGTTTCCTATAACATATAAATAACTTTACCAAGTATTGCAAAATAATGCAAGATCAAATTCTGTCAAGGGGAATTGATGTTACAGATTTCATGACTAAGGTACTGGAATACGGCCAAATAATTTTACGCGCGATATGGCCTATCTTGCTGGTGTTGGCGTGGTTTTTCAACAATGTATCCGTAGCCCGAGCCATATCCCTATCACAGGAGTTCCCGGGCCGAAAAGTCATCGTGCTAGACCCTGGGCACGGGGGGCACGACCTGGGTGCTGTGGGCACGTCCGGCCTGGCCGAAAAGGTTGTGACGCTGTCAGTGGCCCGCAAGATCAAGGAAATTCTTTTGGGGACCTATGAAGTGCACTTGACCCGCAACGACGATTACGGGATCGATATTGAACATCGGACAGAAGTAGCAAACCATTACCGTGCTGACATTTTTATCAGTATTCATGCTGGGGGTGGCTTTCGACACCAGGGCCGCGGGGTAGTGATATTTTATCATAAGCAGAGGGAATCATGGGAGATGGGTGAAAAACCGCTTCCCTGGGACTGCATTCAGGAGGTGCATACCGCCAGAAATCAGGTCCTGGCAAAACTTGTACACAGGCATGTGATAGCAAAAATTAGTTTTGTAGACAGAGGGATTCGCGAGGCTTCCTGTTTGGTCCTCCGAGGAGCCGACATGCCAGCCATCTTAGTTGAGATTGGTCATCTAAGCCATTCTACCGACGAGAAGGATCTCAGGAAGCCCAATGTGATATCCGCTGTTGCGGAAGCCATATGCGAAGCAATAGAGGAATACTTTTCCAGGTATCCGTGAGCTTTCAACAGATCAGACTTAAGGCAAAAGGCACAAGGCAAAAGGCAAAAGGCAAAAAATGTTCTTCGTCGTGCGCCCTGCGCCTTACGCCAAAAGCTTGTAACCTATCGGTCCAATACTCCAACACTCCAATACTCCAAGTAAGGGCCAAGCCCCCAGATCCGATTATCGGTTGCATCAATGAAATAGGCATGATAAACGGAACACAAACACGGGGCGTGGCGCAGCCTGGTAGCGC
>JAGMBW010000070.1 GCA_023129535.1 Desulfobacterales bacterium | reverse complement strand
AGCAGGAAGTCGGAGGTTCAAATCCTCTCGCCCCGACCAATAATTTCAGTAACTTAGCCGGGACAGGATTCCGTTAGAATAGAAATTTGTGACAAGATGACTTGCACAGGTATGACGCAGGTCATGAAACACTATTCCGCCCTTCAGGCCATAAGGAATGCCAGCCTTTTTGCAAGCCTGCTTGAATGAGCGAAGCACGCTCCTGATAGGCTTTCCCTTATATATGATTGACAGCACCTGGTGATCCTTCAGCGCCTTAACTATCCCATCAGCCAAGGCCCTGCCCAGCTCTAGCCCCATGGGCACAAATACTTTTCTCACAAGGACTTTTGTCATATTTGTCAAAGCATCAAATACAATCCCAAAAGCTGTCTGAAACTCCCCTGTTTTGCCAGTAAATCTGTTGCCTCTCTAACCATAGGGTCCCGGTTCCTTACCATGGGAACGCCTGCGCGATCTCTATCATCGCCTTTGTTCCGCCACAGGCGGACGAGCAAAGCAATGCAATCTAAAGGCATTACAGATTGACCGAGAATTGCTGCTGAATATACCAAGCTGTTGACGAAATACGTTAAGGCTGGTAGAGATTCAAATCTCTAATAAGGAGAGGAGATCATTCATGAGCGAACTTGAACGAACCGTTTTATACGACCGGCACGTGGCCCTGGGCGCCAAGATAGTGGAATTCTATGGCTGGGAAATGCCTATTTTCTACCCCACCGGCATCGTGGAAGAACATCTGGCCACCCGCAAAAGGGCAGGGCTTTTTGACGTCTCCCACATGGGTCGATTCATCATCCGGGGCGCCGGGGCGCTGAAATTTCTTCAGCACGTCTTGAGCAACAACGCTGAAGCGCTTGACATCCTAACAACAGGTGCTCAGTACACGCTCATCCCCACCGAAACAGGCGGTGCCGTTGACGACGCATATCTCTATCGCTTTGTCGAAAAGGAGTATCTGCTGGTGGTCAATGCTCTCAACCGCGAAAAGGACTGGAATCACCTTCAATCATTTCTAAAAGATTTCCACGACGTGGAACTGATCGATCGGACCAAAGAGATCGTCATGCTTTCGCTGCAGGGACCGAAGTCGCGTGAAATTCTGGAAGAGATCGTAGAGTCTGGTCCGCTCCCAGAGCCGATGCGAAACGCGGTGAGCATCGTTACGATCTCCGGTGTCAAGGTGCAGTTGGCCCGCACCGGCTACACGGGCGAGCCGTTGTGCTTTGAGCTTTTTGCCAATCGAGACGACGGCCCGATGCTGTGGGACCTGATTCTGTCTAAGGGGGCCACGCCCATCGGCCTTGGCGCCCGAGATACACTTCGCCTGGAAGCCGCCCTGCCGCTCTATGGCCATGAGTTGGGTGATGACCCCGAAGGCAAGGAAATCCCTATGATGGCCTGCCCTCTGGCGAAGTTCGCTGTGAGCTTTTCGCCGCTGAAAGGGGATTTCTTGGGCCGTGCCGAACTGGCTAAGCAGCATGAGGCGTTAAAGAAAATCATCTCGCGCGATTACTCGCTCATCAATGATCTGCCCCGCGTGATCAAACCGATCGCCGTGGCAGGGCGGGGGATCGCCCGTGAGGGGTCCAAGGTGTTCAAGGGCGACAAGCACGTCGGTTACGTGACCAGCGGCACCATGGTCCCGATGTGGAATGTCGAGGGCGAAGGGCTGAAATCCTCGCAGACCGACCAACGGCAGTTGCGCTCAATCTGCCTTGCTTATATCGACAGCGACATTATCAAGAATGACAACGTCACCATAGAGATTCGCGGCAAGGCGGTTGACGGGGTGGTGGTGCCGTTTCACATGCGCAGCGATGCGCCACCGTACGTGCGCCCCATCGTGTTCGATCACCTATTGCCAGTTGAGGAACTACCGTCCGAAGATGCGCCGGTCAAGGCCCTCAGGTTGCTCGAAAAGGCCGTGCAAAACACGCACTGGAGACAGCGGGAGTGTATCAACCTCATCCCCTCGGAGATGACGATCTCGCCCATGGCCCGGCTGCTGTCGGTGATGGACCCGGCCTTCCGCTACGCAGAGCACAAAAAGGCAACAGCATTCTACGATGCCGACATCTACTATTACCAGGGCACCGATTTCATCAGCGAGGTCGAGCGGATGCTGGAAGAGGAGATGCGGAAATTCCTCGGTTGCGAGAATGTCGAGACGCGCCTGATCAGCGGTCAGATGGCCAACACTGCCGTTTTCAGCGCTATGATCGACTACATAAATCGCGCTGATCGCAAGATTGAGCCGCGACGAATCCGCCAGGTGATGAACAATCATATCGGTAAGGGCGGCCATCTCAGCGCCCAGCCCATGGGTGCACTGAGGGACTATGTGGCCCGAGACCCGCGCACGGAGCGCCCGGCCGTGATAAATTTCCCGGTGCTGGCCGAAAACCGTCACAAGATCGACGTGCCGGCCACACTAAGATTGATCGATGAGTACCGGCCGGAGTTGATCATTTTTGGCAAGAGCATGGTCCTCCACAAGGAGCCTGTCGCCGAGATCCGCCAGTTTCTCGATGCCCAGGAAATCGATGCTGTGGTGATGTACGACATGGCCCACGTGCTGGGGCTCATCGGCCCGCATTTCCAGTGGCCCTTTGTCGAAGGGGCCGATCTGGTTACCGGATCGACACACAAGACATTTTTCGGGACACAACGTGGCGTTGTCGGCGGCCGTTTTCAGGAACACGAAGAGCGTTACCAGCTTTGGCAAGCCTTACTTCGCAGGGCCTTCCCCGGGTCGGTCTCCAACCACCACCTTGGCACACTCCTCGGGCTGCTGATGGCCACTTACGAGATGAATTGCTTCAAGGACAAATACCAGCCCAGGGTCATCGCCAATGCTAAGGCATTTGCTCGGGCACTGAGGGAATGCGGGATGAATGTGGCAGGAGATGCGGCCATCGACTTCACCGAAACCCACCAGGTGGTGGTGGATGTGGGTTACAGCCATGGGTCGGCAATCGCCAGCCGACTCGAAGCCAACAACATCATCTGCAACTACCAGGCGAACACAGACGAAGAGGGGTTTACTGCCTCCGGGGCTCTGAGGATGGGCGTATCGGAAATGACCAGGTTCGGCATGGAGGAAGACGACTTTCGCACCCTGGCCGGACTGATCCACGACGTGGTGGCAAACGATACGAATGTCACCGATCAGGTCAAGGCGCTCCGGCAACGATTTCGTGAGCTGCAGTTCTGCTTTCGTGGCGAAGAATACGCTGACGTGCTGCAGAAGCTGCACGAGCTTCTGTAAGCGAAGCTGATACTGGATGCCGGTCCCACCCTCAAACAGCCCGTGCCAGGGTCAGGACATCCACAAATTCTGCGCCGGCCTTCATCAAGACCCGGGCACACTCATTAACCGTTGCGCCCGTTGTATAAACGTCGTCCACCAAAAGAATCTTCTGCCCCTTTATTTTCTCTACAGACCGAAGAGAAAAGGCGCCTTTGATGTTTTTCTGGCGTTCCGGCCGGCTGAGTGTGGTCTGAGGCTCTGTCCACCGGCTGCGCGACAACGTGAGAGCATCAAATGGAATCCCTTCCTGTTTTGCCCATCTCCTGATCAAAAGGTGGGCTTGATTGAATCCCCGTTCTCGTAAGCGTTTGACGTGGAGCGGCACGGGAATAAGTACGTCTACGGTATTTGTATCCCAGAATTGAAAAAACGTCTCCCTGGCAAGGGCGCTCAAGGGACGGGAAAGGGAGGTCTTCTTTCCGTATTTGAACCGATGAATCGCCTCCATGAGACATCCCTCATAGACCCCAAATGCCCTTGCCCTCCTGAAATGCCTTTTTTCAAGGAGGCACTCAGAACAGGTGTGGTTGTCTCCTTCCCGGGAAACAAATGGGAGGCAACATCTTGAACAATAAGGGGAAGCAATGGGTGTAATCCCTTTTCGGCAGGACTCACAAAAGTACGGAGCAATGAGACTGGTGACCCGATCAGGGGAACCCGTGCCAGTAGTGGTCTGTCGGGAATCATAAAAGGCACGGCATATTAGACACCGGGGCGGAAAAATAGCGTCTAAAAAGGCCTGTGAAAGTCGTTGTGGCCAGGAGATTGTATTTGTCATTTGCCTGCCCAGTGAAATGTTTATCCCGTGGAATGCGAAGCCTATTCCTCCGGGGCGAAGCATATTTCACCGGGGTCATTTGTCAGAAGTAGAGTTAAAAGTGAGCTAAAGTGAGCTAAAGTGACTAAAGTTAAAATGCATCTTTAAGTCCTTAACTTTAGGCACTTCGTTTATTTGTCACTGGCGCTTGGTGTTGCTTCGAGCTTTGAGCCTGTAGGAGCGGCTTTTAGCCGCGACAAACAAGGCGTTAGCCTCTCAATCACGGCTTGTGCGAATTCAGAGCATTTCAATTCTTGACTCCCCGGCATCTGGCGGGCCAGGTCGTAAGTGACAAGGCCGTCGGCAATGCTTTGCTGGACAGCCTGCTCAATGGCCGAAGCAGCCTCCACCCACCCTAAATACTGGAGCAGCATGACCCCGGACAGGATGAGTGAGATGGGATTGGCCCTGTCCTGACCGGCATACTTCGGTGCGGTGCCATGAGTTGCCTCAAAAACCGCGCAATTGTCTGAAAGATTGGCGCCAGGGGCCATCCCGAGGCCTCCCACCTGCGCGGCCAGGGCATCAGAGAGATAGTCCCCGTTCAGATTGGGGGTGGCAATCACGTGGTAAGCCTCCGGCCGGAGCAGCACTTGCTGAAACATCATGTCGGCGATCCTGTCTTTAATCACCACTTTACCCTGCTGGGCTTTGCCGTCCGGTTGCGGCCTGCTTTCCGACTCGACCACGATATGCTCTCCAAACATCTCACGTGCCACCTCATAACCCCATTTCATGAAGGCCCCTTCCGTATACTTCATGATATTTCCCTTGTGTACTAAGGTCACACTCGGAAGGTCGTGATCCAGGGCATACTGGATGGCCCTTGCCACCAGGCGCATTGAGGCCCTTCGACTCATCGGCTTCACGCCAATGGCTGAATCCTTAGCCACGTCAACGCCCATTTTAGCCTTCAGAAAGGCAATTACGGCCTCTGCTTCCCTGCTTTGAGCTTCCCATTCGATCCCTGCATAGACGTCTTCTGTGTTTTCCCGAAACACCACCATATTGACCTTTTCAGGGTGCCTCATTGGGCTGGGAACACCCCTGATGTATCGAACGGGCCGAACACAGGCATACAGGTCGAGTCTCTGTCGCAACCGGACATTGACACTCCGGATACCTTTCCCCACCGGCGTGGTCAATGGCCCTTTGATGGCTACCACATGATTCTTTATGGCCTGGAGCGTCCCTTCGGGAAGCCATTCACCTGTTTCTCGATGCGCCTTCTCCCCTGCTAATACCTCCGACCATATGAGCCTGCGCCGGTCTCCGTATGCAAAACGGATGGCGGCATCCAGGACACCCTTAGTGGCAGCCCAGATGTCCGGGCCAATCCCGTCTCCTTCAATAAACGGAACGGCAGGGGTGTCCGGAATACTGAGCGTGCCCTCTGATGTCAGGCTAATCCGATGGGGCTTCCCTTGGTCTTTTTCCTTGCTCTCCATCTGTCTTCACATACAGCCACAATCAGAATTAGAGACCACAAAAACTTATGATGATCTTTTAAATCTCCAAACCAGCCAACTTTTTAAGATAAATTTGTATAATCGACACCGCTGCCGGCGTTATGCCGGATATCCTGGAAGCCTGTCCTAAAGAAATTGGCCGAATCTTTGAAAGCTTCTCTTTCACCTCATTGGAAAGGCCGGGAATGGCTCGATAGTCAAAGCTTTCCGGGATTTTTGTCCCTTCCAGGTGTTTTGCACGTTCAACCTGCTGCATCTGGCGCCGTATATATCCATCGTATTTAACAAGGATAGTGGCCTGCTCGGCTACTTCGTTTTCAAAACAAAGGACGCGCGTGTCAAGCTTCCCAATATCTTCAAGCCCGGCCTCAGGTCTTTTTAGCAGATCCTTCAAGGTGGCTGGTTGATTGATAGAGCCAAGCCCCAGAGCTTCAAGGGTGCGGTTTACGTCTGGCCGTGGGTTTAAACGAACCTCTGAGAGAAGAGCCAGGAGTTTCTCAAGGGCCCCACGTTTTTTTCTGAATTTTTCGTAAAGGGCATCAGACACAAGGCCAATTTCATGTCCAACTTCGCGAAGACGCAGGTCTGCATTATCTTCCCGGAGGAGAAGACGATATTCGGCCCTTGACGTAAACATTCGATAGGGATCTCGTGTCCCTTTGGTTACCAGGTCATCGATCATCACACCGATATACGCCTGTTCCCTGCTGAGGATGATTGGGGGTTCTCCTCTTACCTGGCGCACTGCATTGATGCCGGCCATAATCCCCTGGCCTGCCGCCTCCTCATAACCCGAAGTGCCATTAATCTGGCCTGCTAAGAATAACCCTCTAATGGCCTGACATTCTAAGTTTGGCTTGAGCTGCACAGGATCCGCATAATCATACTCGATGGCATAGCCTGGCCGCACAATCTCCACATCCTCAAGGCCCTCAATAGACCGAAGCATCCTAATTTGCACGTCCACCGGCAGGCTTGTCGGAACGCCATTTGGATAAATCTCCGTCGTTCCAAGGCCCATGGGCTCAAGAAAGATCTGGTGCCGGGGTTTATCGGGAAACCGAACCACTTTATCTTCAATGGATGGGCAATAGCGTGCGCCGACCCCCTTTATAACCCCGCTGAACAGCGGAGAACGATCAAGACCTGTCTTAATGATCTCATGGGTCTTTTTGTTTGTGTACGTAATGTAACATGGAACCTGTTTGCAGGTGATGGCCTCTGTCTCAAAGGAGAAGGGAACTGGCGGCTCATCTCCATACTGTGGCGTGAGTGTGGAAAAATCGATCGTGCGTCCGTCCAGCCGTGGGGTCGTTCCGGTTTTAAGGCGACCGATCGTTAAACCCAACTCTCTCAGATGGTCTGAAAGCTTGTTGGAGGGAGGATCTCCCATGCGCCCTGCAGGAAAATGCTTCAACCCTATGTGGATTAGGCCTTTCAGGAAGGTGCCTGTGGTCAGGATCACTGTTTTTGCAAGAAACCTCTCCTGGATACTGGTTATGAGACCTTTGACCGTACTATTTTCCACAATCAGGGCATCTACCACTCCCTGTTTGATATCGAGATTCTCCTGGCGCTCTAAGACCCCCTTCATTTGAAGGCGATACTGTTCCTTGTCCGCCTGGGCCCTGGATGACTGGACGGCGGGGCCCTTCTTGGTGTTGAGCCGGCGAAATTGGATGCCGGTGGCATCGATATTTTTCGCCATCTCGCCGCCCAGGGCATCGACCTCACGAACAAGATGACCCTTGGCCAAACCTCCTATAGCCGGATTACATGACATCTCTCCAATGTGATCCACATTAACGGTAACCACCAGGGTAGGATGTCCCAGGCGGGCCGCGGCCAGGGCGGCCTCGCATCCGGCATGGCCAGCCCCCACCACGATAACGTCGTATTTTTTAGAATATGGGTGCATATGAAAAGTTGAAGAGTGCCTAAAGTGAGCTAAAGTGAACTAAAGTGACTAAAGTTAAAAGAATAAAAGCCATACCACAAGTGACTAACGTGAGCTAAAGTGACTAAAGTTAAAAGAATAAAAGCCATTCTTACAAAAAGTTTGTTGAGTCCCACCGTAACCAGAAAGGAGGGCCTATAGTTAGTGGAAACAAAAGCCATTCTTACAAAAAGTTTGTTTAAGTCCTCAACTTTAGGCACTTTAGCTCACTTTAGGCACTTTAGGTCACTTTCTTCTCTGTCTCACCATCTCATACATGACAATGGCCCCGGCCACGGCAGCATTGAGTGAGTCAGCCAACTTCTGCTGGGGAACAGATACAAGATAGTCACAAGTCTTTCGAACCAGAGGGCGTATCCCCTTGCCCTCACCTCCGATGACAAGCACTAAACCAACATTAAGATCAGCCTCATCCACCCTTTGCTCTGAACCAGCATGGGCTCCTACCACCCAAAGTCCCGCTTTCTTGAGGCCCTTCAAGGCCGTCACAAGGTTAGGAATCCGTGCTATTAACATATGTTCCATGGCGCCTGCAGAGGCCTTTGAAACCGACGGGGACAAAGGGGCAGAACGATCTTTGGCAAGGACAATGCCGTGGATGCCCATAGCCAGCGCCGTCCTGATAAGCGACCCCAGGTTTTGGGGATCCACAACCCCGTCTAAGGCCAAAACCATTGGAAGCACATCATCGGTTTCAGCCTTCCTGAGGATCGTACCTATATCCGCCAGGGGATAACCACTGACACGGGCCGCAACACCCTGGTGTACCGATTTGCCGGGTAAGGATTTAAAGTAGTCTGGTTCTGTGTATTGCGTGGCAATCCCTTTGGCCCGGGCCCGTTCCAAAAGGCCCTGAATCCCTTTGGTCTGCCGTGTTTTTGACACGTACAGCTTTTCGAACTCCCGCCGTCCTGCAACCAGGGCCTCATCAACCGGATGGATTCCATAAAGAAGATCACTCACTTAGACGTAGTTTTTCGATAATAGACTTCAGTTTTGAGACCGCCTGGTCAACATCATCGTTGACAATCAGGTGATGATACCACTGAGCCTCGGCCATCTCCATCCTGGCGTTCTTCAGCCGTTGCTCAATCGCTCCGGCTGAATCCGTGCTCCGTTCAGCAAGCCGGCGCCTTAGTTTCTCCATGGATGGCGGTGCTATGAAGACCAGAATGGCTTCAGGATATTTGGCGTAGACCTTTTTGGCGCCCTGAACGTCTATGTCCAACAGGATGTCACAACCCTGGTGGAGGTTGTACTCCAGAAATGCGGCCGACGTACCGTACAGGTGGCCGTGCACTTCAGCCCATTCGGCCAATTCGCCAGAGTCTATCTTCTCGCGAAAGGCTGCATCGCTGATAAAATAATAGTCTACGCCTTGTCGCTCGTTGCCACGAGGGGGACGCGTGGTATAAGAGATCGAATATCGAAGGGCTGGATTTTTTTTTAGGGTCGCCATCACGATGGTCGATTTCCCGGCCCCAGAAGGTGCAGATATGATGAGCAGGTGTCCTTTTTTGGCCATAAGTAGTTACGTCGAAGTCTTTTTCTTATCCTCCTTGAATTCAAAGCCGGTCACAAACCGCTGGGATACGGTCTCGGCTTGAATAGCGGAAAGAATGACATGGTTGCTGTCGGTAATAATGATAGACCGCGTGCGGCGCCCCTGAGTGGCATCAATCAACCGTTTTCCCTCTTTTGCCTCCTCCTTGAGCCGTTTCATAGGAGCGGAGCCTGGCGTCACAATAGCCACTATACGACTCGCAACGAGTGTATTTCCAAACCCAATGTTCAGCAGGGTCCTATCCATTGTCTCCTCCAGGTTGCATAATGAGTTCATTGGGTTTATCGGGTTTATTGAGTTTATTGGGTTGAAACCCAACAAACACAACGAACACAAGTAACCCAACAAACCGCTCATATGGCGATACTACTCTACGTTCTGAACCTGTTCCCTGAGCTTTTCCAGTTCACTCTTGAGTTCCACGACAATAGGATCACCAATCGGTGAAAGTGCCTAAAATGAACTAAAGTTTGAAGTGCCTAAAGTTACTGAATTTTATTAGTCTACTTTTGATTTTTTGTCAATGCTTTCAAAAACCGCCGCTTTTCTTGACTATTCGAGTAACCCCAGAGGTCCTCGATCGGCAACGGCTCAACGTTTCTCGCTCACGAAACCACCCACACGGTCAATGCACCGCCTGGCGCCTTGAGCAATGATCTGATCAACCGCCTTCTTGATAAAGGGATGGTGTTCAATAGATGGCTCTCGGACCTCTTCACAAAAGTCTATGAGTAAGGGAAGGGCGGGGAGATAAAAAGACAACCATTGCCCGGGCTTAGGTAGGTTATTAAAAATTTGTCCTACCTGTTCTACAAATTTGTAGAACACCAATTTATTGGGATAAATCGGGACGGGGAATGCGCTCGCTTTTGCGGTTCAAGAACATTTCTAAAAAAGTTTGACTTGAACAGGCTTTTTTGTTATTGAGATTCAATTATATTAGAAACGAGCCACATACAATGAACGCTATCTTGAGAGAAATGGTTTTTTCGGCGGCCGAATTGAAACAGGGTGAGAAAGATAACGCAAAGGATCACACCTGAAAAAGGAGGTGATCAAGATAACAAAAGTCGAATTAGTGGACAAAATGGCAATGGATGCGGGTATTTCCAAGATGGCTGCGGGTAAAGCGCTTCATTCCCTGACAGGGAGCATTATGAGTGCGTTGAAGAAGAATGGGAAAATAACCCTGATCGGTTTCGGAACATTTTCAAAGGTCAGGCGCAAGGCGAGGAAAGGAAGGAACCCCAGGACGGGTGAAACCATAAAGATCAAGGCACGCAACGCGGTGAGATTCAAGGCCGGCAAGGCTCTAAGGCAGGCCATCAAATAGGCACACCTCATATCAGGAGGCTGGCCAATGCGTGGTCAGGTAAGTACGCTTTGCCAAATTTGAAGGTAACGATAGCCGGAGAGATTCAGGGGAAGAAGATTCAGCGTCTTGGTGAAATCGATTACACCTATCCCTTGATCTCTGCCAAGGAAATCCACCTGTGGCCCCCTAAAAAAGAGGAAAGGGTTTTCTATTACCCATATCCTTACTGGCATTACCCCTGGTGGTATGGCCCTTACTGGTATCCCTGACGAGGATCTTTGTGACCTTCAAATAGTCGGCAAAAGTCATACGTACAAGGGGTTGAGCTTTCGATGTTTTTTGCTGCCTCACGATTTGATCATTTAACCGGTTATTGAGGTGGACATGAGCCAGACAATATCGATTGACAAGAAAAATGAATTGTTTGAAAATTTCCAAAAGACCGGGTTTGCTAATCATACAGATGGCCTTGAAACTATCGTGGAGTTGCCGCAGGCGATTGGCAAAGGATTTGTTCGCGAGATTGAAATTCGGCCTGGACTTCAGCTCATGATTAGAGATCTTCAGACCCGTGAAAATCTTGTTGAGAAATTTGAGATCGAAGATTCACCATTAGGCCTTGGCTTCTGTCTTTCGGGAAATATTCAAAATACTGTTTCTCAAGGACAAGCTCGAAAAGCGAGAATTCTTTCAAAACCAAGGGAAAGTTATGTGTCTTTTTCCCCGAAGTCACTGGTTACAGTCGAATATCTGGCAGTGCAGCCTGTGTTCACAATCGGTATTTTTATTGATCAACCGATATTGAATATCTTCCTCGAAGGTCAACCTGAAAGTATACCCTATGATTTCAAGAAGATAATGGATGGAGCCAGTGAAAACTTCTACAACCGTATTGGATCAATGACCGCTTCCATGCAGATGGCCGTTCATCAACTCCTGAATTGTCCGTACATAGGACAACTAAAGCAAATGTACATTGAAAGCAAGGTCGTTGAGATAATAACGCACCTGCTGGCTCAACTGGTGTTTGCGGAGTTTGAGCCCAGAGGTTACCCTCCTCTACACCGTGATATTATGGAACGTATTCGTGAAGCCAGAAATATTGTTGACTGTAACCTCCAAAACCCGCCTTCTTTGCTGGAGTTAGCCCGGCAGGTGGGTCTAAATGATTGTTACCTCAAACGTGGGTTTCGCCAAATGTTCGGAACCACTATTTTTGGCCACTTACACACGCAGCGCATGGAACAGGCTCGTCGTTTTCTGCAAGAAGGTAAAATGAATGTTACGGAAGTGGCCTACGAGGTCGGCTATTCAAGCTTGAGCCAATTTGCCAGAGCTTTCAAAAAGCAGTTTGGCGCCAAACCCAGTGACTTTTATGCTGAAATGAAAGGAAAAGCCGTCTCACCTTCCTCGAGTCGGTTTTAGACATCCATTCCTCCTCCCCTTTTAATGGCAGCTCTATAATTTCTCCTGATTTTGTAGATTAATCTTCTATTTTCCAAAATATTCCGTCTGCGGTTAAAAATATTCCGTCTGCCATTAGCAGCATTGGGTTAGATGTGAGATATAAAATCTAAATTTTAATGAGTCTCATTTACAAAAATCAACAATTTTTAGGAGAGGAGAAAAGCATGAAGAACTACAAAAGAATCTTTTTATTGGCGGCAGTAGCATTTCTAGGCACGGTTGGTCTGAATCTATTTTCCGCCCCTTTTGCAATAGCCCAGGAGGAAAAGGCTCAAAAAGAATATGAACTGGAGACAATGACCGTCACCGCCGAAAAACGGGAGGGAAAGATCCAGGAAGTTCCGGTGAGTATCACAGCCTTATCAGATGTCCTGATCGAAGATGCGGGAATAATTGATGTTGAAGAGATGATACAACAAATTCCCAATATGTTTATGGTGAAGGCAGGAAACCATACGGGGCAGCAGTTTTTCATTCGCGGAATTGGGGGGGCGACAACCGATCCTGCAGTTGGGTTGTATATGGATGACGTGAGTATTTCTAGTGCATTTGGCTATGATATTGAGCTTTTTGATGTTGAGCGAATCGAAGTCCTGCGCGGCCCGCAGGGCACGCTTTATGGCCGAAATACCATGGGTGGTGTAGTGAATATTATTACCAAAAAGCCGGGGAACCAGTACGAAGGGAAGGCCTCTGTTACCTACGGAAATTATAATAGCCAGGATTACCGCGCAATGGTCAGTGGCCCAATCGTTAAAGACAAGCTCTTGTTTGGAATATCAGGGATTAAATACGTCTCGGACGGATATTTCGACAATAAATATCTGGGAACCGACGACGGGGATGAAAAGGATGATACCAGTGGTCGAGCCCACCTTCGCTGGCTGCCTACGGATGTCTTGGATATAACGCTATCTGGAAACATCGACACATATGAAGGCGGTTTTGACAGCTTTGCACCTATCTCTGAAGCGAGAAAGCACAATACAATGATGGATTATCATGGTGATGTTGAAAACGATGCCAACGGGCAGTCGCTCCGGGTGGTTTACGATGCACCCTGGTTCAAACTGACCTCCATCACCGCGCGGCGTGATTTGGAATGTACGCAAACCTTTGACATGGATTTTACGTCCGATGATATATATAGAGCCTATCAAAAAAATGAGCACAAGCAGTGGAGCCAGGAGCTTCGTCTATCGTCACTTAAGGACACTATCCCCCTGGAATGGCTGGCTGGCGCCTATTACTTTGATGAAGAGACGGAAAATAGTTTAATCTATGACTATCGACAGGGTTTTCCAGCATGGGGGCTTCCACCATTTAAGCAAAATCAACCAAACAGTCTCGATACCGAAGGTCATGCCTTCTTTGGGCAGGCAACCTATACACTCTTTGAAAAGTTGGGGCTAACCGCCGGGCTTCGCTATGACCATGAAGAAAAGGATTTTGATGGCAAATTATATTATGATCAGGATCTGTCGGCATGGGGTATGCTTCCAATAACAAAGGAAGGTGAGAAAACCTTTGAAGAATGGCTGCCGAAATTTGTCATCGACTATTCCTGCACTTCTGATCTTATGACTTACGTAAGTGTGGCCAGAGGATATAAAAGCGGTGGTTTTAACATGTGGAGTTCCAGTCTGACGTATCTTTCCTATGACCCTGAATACTCATGGAATTACGAGCTTGGATTGAAGTCTTCATGGTTCGATAATCGTTTTATTTTCAATACGGCCCTCTTTTATATCGACTGGAAAGATCAACAGATATTGCAGTTATTATCCGCAAATGATTGGGTCTTTAAAAATGCGGGTGAATCCCATAGCCAGGGTTTTGAAGTTGAGTTGTTGGCTCGCCCGATCACCGGATTGGAACTGACCGCCAGATTCGGCTATACCGATGCGAAATACGACGATTACAAAGACCCATTAGCCGGGGCCAACTACGATGATAAGCGGATATCCAATGTGCCGGAATATACTTATAATCTGGCCGCCCAGTATAGGTATGCAAGTGGCCTTTTTGCGAGGGTGGATTTGCTTGGAGTTGGCGGTTCCTATTACGACGATGCCAATACCCAAAAAGAGGATGCTTATGAAATTGTGAATACCCGTCTTGGCTACGAAGGAGAATATAAAGGTTTCGGGTTTGATGTGTATGTCTGGGCTAAGAACCTCTTTGATAAAGAATACGCCACAAGAGCGTTTGACATGGGAGGCGGCAACTGGTTTGGACGCGGCGGAGATCCACAGACCTTTGGTATTACACTGACAGGCAGATTTTAGCAGAGCAAAGCTTTCCTTGGCAGTTACCAGGAGGCAGTCCGGGAATGGCTGTTTCCAGCATACAGGAAAAGCGTGGTCAAAAATTTCTTGTTTTTTTAAAGGAGCACACATAAGCATGAAAACAATAAACTACCTGCGGCAAGCCACGGGGTGCCAAAATAAGTGTTTTATCTTTTCTA
>JAGMBW010000007.1 GCA_023129535.1 Desulfobacterales bacterium | reverse complement strand
AGTTTGGGTGCGCTCTTTAGTTTTACAGTTTCTAAGTAATCCTTTTAGAGTCGGTTCATGATGGCAAGAAAGTCGGGGATGGAGCAATTGAGCGTTGTAGCGGACCCATGGAACCTCAAACTGAAACCTGCAAAACCAAAGGGCGACCCCTTGGACACCCTAAGTTGAACCGCAAGAGCGAGCGCATTCCCCGCAGGTTCTGCCTGACGGCAGTGCTTCGCGGGCTGCGGGGAGCTTCAATCGCATAGGATCAACTCGAAAAACAGGGTATTATAAATCTACAGCTTTGCTACTTCTTGGTGATATGTTTTCTATATGCGACAATCTTTGCCAGCGACCTTTTTAGAACGCACGCCCGCACAGGACACCGAGGATGACGTCTCTCGGTTTCGCGGAACGACGGTAGCAGAGCGAGCACGAGTCCTGGAATCTCTGTGCCGAATGGCCGCTGAGTTCATTGCCCAACATGAAGACCCTCAGCGTGCCCTCGACTGGCAGGATCCGTGTTCACCGGAAACCGAAGCGCTCCTCGCACGCTTGCGCAAGAGGTATCAACACGGTGGTTAAAATCCTTAGCGCTCCGGAGGTAGCCAGGCGCCTGGCGGATGCCCTGGAAGAGGCACAAATCCCGTATGCCATTGGCGGTGCCATTGCCTATGGCCTTCACGCCCCGCCACGGGCCACCAACGATGTGGACCTGAACGTTTTTGTCGTCCCACAAGTGCTCGATCCTTGCTTCGACGCGTTAGAGAAGGCCGGGGCGACGTTAGACCGCCCGGGGGCTCGATCCTCCGCAGCAGAACGGGGCGATTTTAGTGTCCGCGTCAACGGGATGCGTGTAGATGTCTTCGTTCCATCTATCCCATTATCCGCATCCGCAGGCCGTCGTGCCAAACGGGCGGTATTGCTAGGTCGGCCGGTTATGGTGTTATCCGCTGAAGACTTAGTGCTTTTTAAGCTGCTGTTTTATCGCCCCAAGGACATAAACGACGTCGAGCGCCTCGTGCGCTTCCAAGCTAACAACCTGGATCGAGAATATGTACATCGGTGGCTTGAGGATCTCGTCGGCAAAGAGGACCCTCGAATGGCAACGTGGGAGGGGATGGTCGCTGATGAGTAAAGTGTTCCAGCCGTGATACCCGGGGTCGGATAATCTTCAGAAAATTACTATATTCGCCTTGTTTCTTGAGATCCATTGATCAAACTTTTTGCGCAGCCACCGCTTAAACCAGGACCTTGTATTTGGTACCAGGATCCCAATACCTGCCAAATCGGTGATGAATCCTGGGGTGAGCAGCACAATGCCGGCGACGAAGATCAACAGCGCATCCAACATTTGCTCTGCCGGCAGTTCCCCACGGTTCAGGCTTTCTCTGACCCTCATCATGGTTTTGATTCCCTGAAGCTTTGTCAGATATGCGCCCAAGAAGGCTGTCACAATTACGATAAGAATGGTGTTGAAAGCCCCTATGTAATATCCGATCTTTATCAACAGATAAAGTTCAAAGAAGGGAATGAGCGTAAAGGCCAGGAACAGCTTTAGCAACATGTTTGGTAGGTCCTCACCGGTTATGTATTTGCACTGAACATATGCGGGCACATCATCTTATGTCAAGGTTAAGATGCAAGCTTCTTTGTTGACGCTGTAATCCTTAGTTGATATTGATATTACAACTTATAGACTTTAGGGTATATGACGTATCTCTTTCAGAGAAATCTTTTCGGCATTACCTATCGGATACTGGATGCTGGATAAAGATACAAACTCGATTCACACATCCAGTATCAAGTATCGAGCATCCAGTATCTGATCTGCCCGAATAGCGTTAAATTCGCGTTTCGATATAAATTTTCTGCTTCAGTGAAAAACCGTTTGTCCAAATTATCCCACAAACATATCATTAACAAATTGGCCGCATCCTACGGCATAGAGCCGGAATACAGGGACAACTGGGGCCAGACTCACCCAACTTTGGTAGAGACCAAACGGAATATCCTCAAAGCAATGGGGGTCAACGTTGATACGAAGGCCCAGGCAAATGAGGCATGGCGTGCAAGGCGAGACCGTGAATGGTCACGTGTGACAGATCCCGCGATCGTGGCCACTCCCTCCAGCCTGCCAGACGAGCTGATGTTTCAGATACCCCTTGGGGCTCAAGATGCCTCGGCAGGCTCAGCAAGTGAGGATGTTGATGCCTCCCTGGAAGTTACTGATGAACACGGTATCGTGCGACGCTTTTGTTTCACACGCAAGGACCTTTCCTTTTGCGAAAGCAGGCGGGTTGGGAACAGGGTATACGAGCGCTGGAGTCTGCCATTTCCTCAACTTCAGACGCTTGGTTATTATAGGTTTCACTTGTCCGTACATATGGGAGGTGAACACAAGTCACAAACCATTTTTGTTGCCATATGCCCTGAGAAGGCCTACATCGGGCCTGCCCTGCAGGGAGACAGACGCACCGCCGGTATTTCCATAAGCCTTTATGGGGTGCGATCCAGGACAAATTGGGGTATTGGTGATTTTGGCGATCTGAAAGAACTTGTGGATTGGGTAGCAGACGACCTTGGCGGGGGTGTTATCGGTGTCAATCCGCTTCACGCCACCTTTAACCGCATGCCTTTTAACACCAGTCCCTACCTTCCCATGAGCCGATTTTACCGAAATTTCATCTATCTCGATATTCCTGCCATGGAGGATTTTCAGGATGCGCCCGAGGCTCAAGCCGTGGTTGAATCACCCAGGACACAACAGCTCATCTCTGAGCTTAGAGCTTCGGAGACGGTCCGGTATGAACAGGTAGCTGCGCTGAAGCAGGAAGTGTTAAAGCAGGTTTTCCAAACCTTTTTAGAGCATCACTGGAACAGGACGGGCAGCAAAACTGACCGGCAGAAGGAGCTTGAAAACTACATCGAGAGCGAAGCCCTGCTGTTGGACAACTTTGCGACCTTCTGCGCCTTGGATTTAGCCATGCGCTCCCGCGATCCAAAGGTGTGGACCTGGTCCCAATGGCTCCCGGAGTACCGGCGACCTGACACCGAAGCGGTCAGACGATTTCGGCAGGAACACTGGCAGGAGGTCCTTTTTCACAAGTATCTCCAATGGCAACTGGAAAAACAGCTTGCGGAAGTCCAGGACTATGCAAAAAGCCGCGGAATGTGTATCGGTTTGTACCACGATTTGGCTTTAGCTGTCGACCGGTTGGGGTCTGATTTTTGGGCTTATCAAGATTTTTTCATTGCTGGTGCGCGAGTGGGCGCTCCTCCGGATGCATTTTCACAACAAGGTCAGGACTGGGGGGTCCCGCCGCCTAATATGGAGAAAATCCGAGAGAGCGGCTATGATCTATTTGTGAAAGAGATTCAAAAAAATTGCGCCTTTGGGGGTGCCTTGCGGATCGATCACGTCATGAGATTTTTTCATCTTTACTGTATCCCTGAAGGTGGACCACCCAGGGAAGGGGCCTATATATCACAACCTTTTGAAGATTTGCTCAGGCTCCTCGCCCTGGAGAGCGTTCGGAATGAGGTGGTCATTATAGGCGAAGACCTCGGTACTGTCCCGGCATATATACGGGATATATTGAACGAGACCAACATTTTTTCATACAGACTTCTATATTTTGAAAAAGACGATCAACAAAACTTTATTCGGCCCCAGGACTATCCTGAATCGGCCCTGGTAACGGTTTCAACCCACGATTTACCCACCTTGGCCGGATTCTGGACGCATAGAGATATCAATGTCCGAAAAGAGGCGGGCATGTTTGACAATCAACAGGCAGTGCTGAAGGCTGTTGCTCAAAGAGAAGCAGACAAGGAGAGCTTGCTACAGCTCTTAAAGAGTCTATACCTGCTTCCTGAACAGTGTTCCACGGACGTCACGGCCTATCCTGAGGTCACAGGGAAACTTCACAATGCAGTGGTGGGCTTTCTTGCGCTAACACCTGCCAAGCTATTCATTTTAAGCCAGGAAGACCTGTTCAAGGAGGCTGACCAGCAAAATCTTCCGGGAACCACCACAGAATACCCGAATTGGTCCCTGAAGATGAAATACACGGTGGAAGAACTGCGTAGAGACCCCAAGGCCAGAGCTTTTTCTGAAATGTTTCGGACCTGGATCGACAGATCAGGACGAAAAAATCTCGCACCTTAGACACACATTTGGGCATGTTTTTACAGGTGCAAGAGACGAGCAGATACTCGATTCTGGTCTCTGGATGCTGGATAAAAAATTCAAAAATCGACAATCGACAATCAACAATCAACAATAGGAAGAGGTGTCACATGTCAAAAAAGAAGGAGAAAACCGAATCATCTTTAAGGCCGGAAATTTCCAGAGAGCTTGACAAAATCAAACTCGGAAAAGAAAAGGCGGAGAAGATTAAGAAGGATAGCCGGCCAAGGGAAGAAAGAATTCTGGAACAGTTGCAAAGGGCTAAAATCAAAGACATCGAGCGCAAGATCTTAAGGGACGAAGATTACAATAAGCATAAAAAGGCCGACAAAAAAATCGGAGGAGTTCGGGGGAAATTTCACCCTTCCCTTGAAAGGACCCGCAAACGAACCTGAGGGAGGTAGGATATTTTGGAATGCGGATTGCGGAATGCGGAATGAAAGAAAAGATAAGATGGGCAACCTGCGACTTTCGATTTTGGATTTTGGCTTTACAACTTTAGTTCACTTTAGTTCACTTTAGCTCACTTTAGGCACTGCATTATTGACCAATGACAAATGACAAATGACCAGTGACCACATCGCAGTTCAGATTTACGAGATACAGGACCCCCGAGAGGCCGAAGCCGTTATCGAGTTAGGTGTTGATCGGATCGGAAGCGTCATCCTCTCTGAAAAAGACTGGAAAGTGCCAGCTATAAGTGAAGCAATCCTCATCTCAAGGGAAGCCCAGGTGAAGCACAGTTTAATTTTCCTCTTCCATGCGAGAAGGGTCTTGTTTCAAGCCATTGAGTATTATCAGCCGGACATTGTACATTTTTGCGACCGTTTGACTGATGATGACGGCCGCATAATCGCCTGTGAGGCCTTTATTGAGCTCCAGATTTGCATTAAAGAGCAATTCCCGGAAATTGAAATCATGCGGTCTATCCCCGTAGCTGCCCGAAGAAGTTATCGAAGGATTCCAACTCTGGAAATTGGCAAGTGTTTTGAAGCCGCAACTGATTGTTTTCTCACGGACACCTCGCTTGGCAGCGAGCCTGTGGAGGGATACATTGGCATCACAGGACGCACTGGCGACTGGAGCGTTGCCAGAGAGCTCGTAGAGTCGAGCCCTGTTCCTGTCTTTCTGGCCGGAGGGCTGTCGCCAGAGAATGTCTACGAGGCTGTCATGGCAGTGAAGCCTTTTGGGGTAGATAGCTGCACAAGAACCAATGCGGTTGACAGCGGAAGGCCTGTGAGGTTCAAGAAGGATCACAACAAGGTGAAGGCCTTTGTCCAGGAGGTGCGTCGCGCCGAGAAAGACCTTCGGCGATTGACGATTGGCGATTGACGAAAACAAATCAACAATCAGCAATCAAGAATACTCCAATTGGGGCCAAGCCCTTAAGTTCACAGTATAGGAATTTCCATAATATTTGATTATTAAGAGCGCTTGTGAGGGTCAAAATCTTGACAGGGGAGGGGGCTGAAGGTGTCAGCGCCTGGGGCAAGAGAATAGTTTTTCCTATTGCCTGGCGAGCAGTATGTTTAAGTTTGTGCCTGAAGTTAAGGACGAAAGGTCGCCGGATGGGATTTGCAAAACGAAAAAACCTGATATTTGCCATTTTGGCACGCAGCTTGCTTCTCTAACCTTAAGGGCAATGCGGTTTTCCTTAATTCCGCGATCCAAAAACCAAAATCCAAAAACCAAAATCCAAAATCCAAAATGCAATAGATGGCTGCGAGAAAGTTTAATGTAACCCAAGACGAACGCGGCATTTACCACCTTCAGGGAGAACTCTCTATCCATGAGCTGGGTGTGTTGAAAGTCTTTTTGGAAGAGTCTCTCAAGGGCGGACAGGAGATAGCTATTTCCCTCGCCGAGGTTAGATTTATTGACACTGCGGCCCTTCAGTTGCTTATTGCCTTTAAAAGACGGCTGGAACCTGAGGTTAAGTTGCGGATTTGCGCAGTCTCTGCCGAGGTAGAGGACATCTTGTCGCTTTGTGGTCTAAAAACCGCGTTGCTCTGATATGCATGCCAAGATGGAAAAGCACATTCTATTTGTGGATGATTCGCCTACGATGAGGTCGTCGGGTTCTTTTTGCTTGCGCAATGCAGGATATAGAGTGACAGAGGCTGTAGATGGTCAAGATGCACTCCAAAAACTGCAATCCATGAAGGAAAATGATCAATCCTTGTCCCTGATTATCACTGACATTAATATGCCGCAGATGGATGGGATTACTTTTATATCCAGGGTAAAAGAGACCGAATTCAAGTTTCTTCCCATATTGGTCTTGAGCACCGAGGGCGAGGAGTCTGTGATAGAAAAAGGGCGAGCCGCAGGGGCCGCGGGCTGGCTGGTAAAGCCTTTTCAACCCGAACAACTGCTGTGGGCTGTCAAGAAAGTTGTGTGGCCAAAATGAGCGAACAAGATGAGACCTTAGAGATTTTTTTTTCTGAGACAGAAGATCTGCTCAAAGCGTCAGAAGAAAGCCTTCTGGCCCTTGAATCCACGCCGGAATCTGCATCAGATATAGAACGGCTTTTCAGGTCGGTTCATACCCTGAAGAGTGGTGCGGCCATGGTAGGATTTATGGGTATTTCAGACTTTGCCCACCTTTTAGAGAACCTGCTGGAACGTCTCAGAGCTGGTAAGTTGGCTCTTACCAATAGCCTTATCACCTTTCTTCTGGGCTCAATCGACTTTATTCGATCCATGGTTGACAGGGTATCTCAAGGTGAGAGCGAAGTCGACCCTGAGGTTCTTAATGAGCGAAAGGATCAGGTAAAGCGCTATTTGGGGATAGATGGGATAAGCTCATCTGAAGAGGGAGCTGAGCCACCGGTCAAACAAGCTCCCAAAAAATCCGCACAAAAATTCAGTTTCTACAAGATTGATCTCAAGTTCGGAAAGCAACTTTTCTATTCCGGCCAGGACCCCCTCCTCATCCTTCTGGGCCTTTCGGAATTAGGGGAGTTTGTCCAGGTGGATCCCGATCTTTCCGAACTTCCGGATTTTGAAAATATTTCCATGTATGATCTCTATATATCCTGGCAGGTCATTATTAGGACCAGGCGGTCTCGTGAGGATCTTGAAGATGTTTTTATGTTCGTCAAGGATGACAACGACATTCGTATTGAAGATGTCACCAAGCGCTATAGGGAGGGTGTTGATGTGGAGCTTGCCGACAAGAAACTCGGTGAAGTGCTCCTGGAAAAGACCAGCATTACAGATGAGGAATTGACCGATGCCCTGAAGAAACAGAAGATGCTGGGGGAGATCCTGGTAGAGGATGGAAAAATCCAGCGCAAAGATCTTCAGAAAGCAGTGGCGTTACAGGAGGAGAGTCGCACGGTTTATCGCAAAACAACCATCCGTGTTGATGTGGAAAAAATTGATAACCTGGTAAATCTGGGTGAAGAGATGGGTATTGGACTCGCTAAGCTGCAGACACTCTTTGAAAAGTATACCAGCCCCGGACAAATGGAAATGACGGAGGAGATGGAAAACCTCCTCAAGGTGAACCAAGAATTTCAGGAACGAGTGACACGGGTTCGAATGTTTCCCTTAGAAGGAACCTTCCGCAGATTCCAGCGTATGGCAAGGGATCTTGCTCTTAAGCAGAACAAACAGATCAACGTGATCTTAACCGGACTTGATACGGAATTGGACAAAGAGGTGATTGAACATTGTACAGATCCTCTAAAACATCTTGTGCGAAATTGTATCGATCACGGCATAGAAACTCCGGAAGAAAGGGAGGCAAAGGGAAAACCGCCCACGGGGATCATCGAATTCAAGGCATATCAGAGAGCAGGAAGAATCTTTGTTGAGATCCGTGACGACGGAAGAGGGATCGACTCGGCGGCCATCAGGCGGAAGGCCATTGAAAGGGGCTGGATTGAGCCGGATCAAGTCCTGAGTGAAGACGACTTACTGGACTTTCTGTTTAAGCCCGGGTTTTCCACCACCTCAGAGGTTACGGAGCTCTCCGGCAGAGGTGTTGGGATGAATGTGGTCAAAACAAAGCTTGATCAAATCGGGGGCACCATAGACATTCATACGGAAAAGGACAGGGGGACTACCTTTATCTTATGCCTGCCCCTGATATCTGCCCTCATGGAGGTCTTGCGCGTGATGGTGCAGGGCGCTTCATACCTGGTGCCATTGCAGTCTGTTGTTTCGACGGAAAAATTCGACAACGAACTCGTCAAGAGCTTTGGAGCCCGGGAAAGGGTATACCCGTTTCGGGGTGATTATCTTCCCCTTGTAGATATAACGAAAATTCTTGACATAGGTATGCCTTCTGCAAATGGCGACACCTCTGCGCTGGTCTTTGTGAATACAGATAGAAAAACCTTTGGTATAGCTGTAGACGAGGTCCTGGACCCGCAACAGGTTATTGTCAAGACCCTGGAGACAAACTATCGCAACGTCAAGGGGATTGCCGGTGCCACCATCCTGGGGGATGGCTCGGTCTCCCTTGTTCTGGATCTTTTAGGACTGGAGGAAATATTCTTCAAACATTCCTTTGAAGGAGACGAAGACTATGAAAGTGAACAAAAGGGCAAATCAGGCTAAGGGCTTGGTTTACATGATGTTTTTCATTTTTGTATCCACCCCGGTTTGGGCACAGAACCCCAAACCGAGTGGCTATGTGGGCTCTGATGCGTGCCAAGATTGCCACGAAACCGAATATGAAAATTTCAAGACCTATGCCAAGAAGGCCCACTCTTATGAAAGCATCAAGGTAATGAAAAAGGGTCTCACGGAGGCAGAGTTTCGCAAGTGCTTCGAGTGTCACACCACCGGATACAAAAAACCGGGTGGGTTCCGCTCCGAACAGGAGACGCCCAACCTCAAGAATGCGGGTTGTGAGGTCTGTCACGGCCCGGGGAGTCTTCATGTTGAAACCAACGAACCGGAAGACATTATAGGGAGCATGACGGCAAAGGATTGCGAGGTCTGCCATAGTGCAGAGAGGGTGGGTGCCTTTCATTACAAGCCCCTGATCCACGGGGGGGCACACTGACTTGAGTTCATTGAGTCTGTTGAGTTCATTGAGTTTATTGGGTTAACCCAATAAACCCGACAAACACAATGAACACGGTAGACACAACTGGTGGAGGTGAAGGATATGACAAACTGGATACATAAACTATCAAAAAGGACCGGGCTTCGTGCCAAGATCCTCGTGGCAACTATCATGGTGGTTGGGGCAATTACCGGGATATCCCTTTATCAAACACTATCTTTTCATACTGAAAGCGCCTTGAACCAGGTGGCAGAATCGAACCAGAGCCTGCTCGAAAACACATACAGCGCTATCAAATATCCCATGTCAGTCGGAGATAGCAAGACAGTTGAGGAGCAACTAAACGATATTAAAGACAACATGAAAGGCGTTGAGGTCTATATATCCGACTTCCGCGAGAGGCTCACCTATGCCTCGGAAGAAGACCGCATTCATACCAGCATGACGGAGTATCTGTGGGAAAAAGAGACCCAGGAGGCGCTTGCCGGTGCATTAAGGACAGGACAGTCGCCTGAACAGTCGTTTACGGAAATCAGAGACCAGCACGCCTTTATGGTCACAATAAAGCCCCTTTTGAATGAAAGTCCCTGTCATCACTGCCACGGGGCAAGTCAAAAAGTCCTGGGTGCCATGGTTGTCAAACACCCTGTAAAAGAGGTTTATGCATCGCTTGCCGCAGCCAGAAATCGCTTGATTATATATTCTGGGATAGGGATCATAGGGATCATATTTGTTATAAACTTTCTTTTCAATCGATTGGTAACCCGGCGCATTCAGGGGTTGGCAGAGAAGACGGGTCAGGTCTCGGCAGGAGATATCACCGTTGAAGTCCATGATGATTCTTATGACTCCATCGGAAAGTTAGCTCGGAATTTTGACCAGATGATTAAAAACATACGCGATCGCATGGAATATGCCAATAGCCTCAAGCTGGGCATTTCAGACCCTTTTATTATGGTCGATCCTGATATGAATGTGACCTATATGAATGATGCCGCTGCCAAACTTGCGGGGGTTCGGCCTGATGAGGTTCAGGGGAAGAGAACCTGTGGACAGGTATTTAAAACCGATGTGTGCCATACGGCGTGCCCTGTGAAAAAGGCCATGGAGACCGGAGAGGCTACCGTGGGTTCCAGGGTTACGATGAAAAATGCAGAGGGGAAGGAAATCCCTATTATGACGAGTGGAGCTGCCCTGAGGGACTCTGCGGGCAAGATCCTGGGCGGGTTTGAGATTATGCGCGATATCTCCAAAGAAGTTGAAGCAGAATCCGTGCTCAGGGATTCTTACCTCAAGGAAGAAGAAGCAAAGAAGAACATGCAGGAGAGAGTCAAGAACCTTTCAGGTATCTTGAGAAGAGTTGCCGAGGGCGACCTCACGGTGAGGGCCGAAACAAGTGGTAAAAATGATGCAATGGACCAACTGGTTGAGAGAACCAACGAAACCATTGATCAAATGGAGGAACTTATTGGCCAGACGAAAAAGGCCGCCCTTACAGTGGTCAGGGGCGTCCGGCACATCTCTGAAGGAAACCAGGAACTTTCGCAGCGCACCCAGCAACAGGCCGCCACTGTGGAAGAGACGAGCGCAACTGTGGAACAACTTGTATCCAATATCAGCCAAAACGCCACTAACACCCAGCGGGCCGATAGTCTTTCAAAGGAGGCGGTTGCTGTAGCCGTGGAGGGTGGAGATACAGTTGAAAAGACAACTCAGGCCATGAACGACATGTCGAAAGGCAGCCGCAAAATCGTAGAGATGATGGATTTGATCAACGACATAACCTTTCAGACCAACCTTCTTTCGATCAATGCTGCCGTGGAAGCGGCGCGGGCCGGAGAACATGGGCGGGGGTTTGCTGTTGTTGCCAACGAAATACGCAGTCTTGCAAAGAGAAGCTCAGAGGCGTCCAAGGATATTCAAAGCCTTGTTCGTGATATTATGGAAAGGGTTGATACGGGCAAGGAGTGGGTTGGCCAGCTTGAGAACGGATTTAAGAAGATTGTCCAAACCGTTAAACAGGTTTCCGATGCTCTCAGCGAGGTCTCCTTAGCCACGCAGGAGAGCTCGCGAGGAGTTGAGCAAATTGGGCAGGGAATGGACGAGATGAGTGATGTGATTGAACATAATGTAACATTAGTGGATGAACTGGCTGGTGCTACAGAACAGCTCAACGAAAAAGCCAGTTTGCTACAGGGGATGGCCGAGAAGTTCACGTTGGGCGATCAGGAGGATATCGAGGTTGAGGATGTCAGTTTCAAGAAGAGTATTCCAGTTTCAAAGAAAGAGAGGCGAGGAACCAAACCGCCTACTACAAAGTCGTTGCGTGAGGCGTTGGCTACCCAGCATCCCATCGAAGAGAAGGAAGACGACTTGATAGAAAAAGAGTTAGATGAGGGATTCGAGGAATTCTAATGTCTGAAATTGAGCAATATGTCATCTTTTCAATAAATGAACAAATATTCGGTATTGAAATCCTCAAGATAAAAGAGGTCGTCAGTTATCGAAAGGTTACACCCCTTCCCAATATGAGAGGCTTTATTAAGGGGATCATTAATCTGAGAGGGATTATTCTGCCTGTATTTGATTTGAAAGAAAAGTTTCATCTTCCGGAAACTACTTACACCCGTTTCCACATAATCATGGTAATAGAGATATCGGGAAGAGTTATGGGGGTTATTGTAGATGAGATTTCGGACGTGGTGGAACTCTTTCCCGAGGAAGTTCAAGCCACTGCCAATCTTCCCCCCGGTGTACAAACCGAATATCTCAAAGGCATCGGCAAGAAAGAAGATGAGCTTATCATCCTGTTGGACGTAGATCGACTCCTGAGTCCTGAGGAACTCGAAATCCTGGATGCTGCCTGATCAACACAGTGTGCTCTTATGGTTCCCGACCTGTCGGAATCAGAATTTGAGTTATTCAGACACCTTGTCAAGAAACATGTTGGCATCTCGTTTTCTCGTGCAAAAAAGGCGACTTTGCAACGAAGGTTGGCCTCCAGACTGAGTCGGTTCGGGTTAGATTCGTATGGTGCGTATTATCGCTACTTGCTTCATAACAAAGAAGGCGGATTGGAACTTCGGCAACTTATCAACGCGATTACTGTCGACCAAACCGCGTTTTTCAGGCACACCAAACAGTTTGAACTTCTGGCCAACGTCGTATTACCTCAAGTGGCGGCACAGAAGCAGACTACCAGGAAGCTGCGCATATGGTCCGCCGGATGCGCCACAGGCGAGGAAGCTTACAGTATTGCTATCGTGGTAAACGAGATGTTTAAAAGGGACGCTGCCTGGGACATTAAGATCCTCGCCAGCGATATTGATACAGACGACCTCAAATTTGCCTATAAGGGTAAATATTCAAGGGAGTGTGTACAACAAATTCCCGTGGAATATCTGAGATATTTTAGAAAAGGTACCGGAAAGGACACTGGATTCTTTCTGGTCAGGGAGGTCTTAAGAAAAAAACTATTGTTTCGCAGGCTTAACATTGTCCATTTTGACTTTTCTTTCAAGAGCCCTGTCGACATCATTTTTTGCCGAAACGTGATGATATATTTTGATGCAGAGGTTAAAAAGAAACTCATAGATAGTTTCTTCTGCGTTTTGGAGCGACATGGATTCCTGTTGCTGGGATCTTCCGAATCTTTGATTGGCATCGACGAGCGTTTTGCCTTAGTGGGCCATTCCATCTATCAAAAGAGAGGATAGTCGAAGAGATAGACTTTTGTACCGATTTCACAGCCACAAGCTGAAAAAAACAGTCATAATGCTCATGGCGGGTGAGTATTTTGCCACTCAAAATGGCGAGGTACTTTACACTGTGGTGGGCTCCTGTGTCGCCACCTGCATCTATGACATGGAAAGAAAAGTGGCCGGGATGAACCATTTTTTACTTCCGGGAATGGTCCGTGCTGATGAAATGCTCTCTTGTGAGGTCGGCCGATATGGTATGTTTGCCATGGAGTTGTTGATCGGCGAACTTATTAGATTGGGAGCGCGAAGAGAACGGCTTCAGGCCAAGTTGTTTGGGGGGGGCAATGTGTTGAGATTTAGAAGCACCGACGGTGATGTAACCGGATCCAATATTCGTTTTGCAAAAAAATTCCTGGAACTGGAAGGTATCCCTACAGTGAAAGAAAACCTGGGAGGGAACAACGGTAGAAAGATCCTGTTTTTTACTGATACTGATCGAGTCCTCTTGAAAAGATTTGATATCAAAAAAGAGCGCCGATTCTTTCAAGACGAAGAGGCTTATAGGGGAAGGGTTTTCCAAAAACGACTCGAAAAATCACCAGTGATCCTGTTTTAAGAGATGAATCCAATCCGCGTGCTCATTGTTGACGATTCACCTACCGTGCAATCGGTATTGACGAGTATCCTCTCGGCAGAGCCTGATATCGAGGTGTTGGGAACTGCTTCGGATCCCTTTGAGGCAAAAGACTTGATCCTGAAAAAAAAGCCTGACGTGATCACCCTTGACATTGAGATGCCTCGAATGGATGGGATCACCTTTCTAAAACGCCTTATGAGCTTTCGGCCCCTCCCTGTGATCATGATCAGTTCATATACCCGCGAAAATAGCATGCGCACCCTGGAAGCCCTGGATGCCGGGGCTGTTGATTTTGTTGCCAAACCTACAGGCGATGTCAGGATCGGCCTTCAGGAATTGAGATATGAGATCACCACGAAGGTAAGAGCGGCAGCACCGGCCAGGATCAAGCCATCCCTTCCGTTTGGCAGGCCCGGAAAACCTTTGCCGACAGCGAAAATCGGGCCCTCGGACAAGATCATTGCCATCGGGGCCTCAACAGGTGGCACTCGGGCCATAGAGAGGCTGCTCGCGTCCATACCTTCCGATGTAAATGGAATTGTTATAGTCCAGCACATGCCAGCACGCTTTACAAAGGCATTTGCCGAGCGGTTGGACACATTGTTTCCTATGGACATAAAGGAGGCCGAAGACACGGAGCGCCTGGAGAGAGGCAAGGTGCTGGTGGCGCCCGGTGGGAGGCACCTGGAGGTGGCAAAGGACCATAAGGGATATTACGTGCGGCTGCAAGACGGCCAACCGGTCAGGCACCAGCGGCCTTCGGTAGATGTCTTCTTCAACTCGGTTGCAAAGACTGCAGCACGCGATGCCATTGGCATACTCCTGACAGGGATGGGTGATGACGGGACTGATGGCCTGCTGGCTATGAAGAGAGCCGGTGCCTTTACCCTTGCGCAGGATGAAGCCAGCTCGGTAGTCTTTGGTATGCCTGGATCGGCTATTGAACGTGGTGCCGTTGAAGTAGTGGCTGCGCTGGACGATATAGCAGGCATTGTTCTTTCGAAGCTCAGATCGTGATCGTGTTTGTTGTGTTTGTTGAGTTTATTGAGTTTTAACCCTGGCCCAGACCTGGCCTATAGGCTCAATAGAGCCAGTTCAGCACGTAGCGGCAGGGCGGGCAGGGCGAGGAAATCCAAAATCCGCATTCCAAAATCCCAAATCGAATGGCCAAGATATTAATTGTAGATGACAGCCGGTTGATTGTGCACGTGGGGAAAACCATTTTGACGAAGTCCGGGCATGAGGTCATTTTGGCTCAGGACGGCCTGGCTGGCCTGGAAGCAGCCAAGTCTGAAAAGCCGAACCTCATTTTGTTGGATTTGATCATGCCGGTCATGGATGGCTACCAGGTGTGTGAACAGTTAAAAGAAGAGGATAGCACCAAGGACATACCTGTCATTATGCTTACGTCAAAGGCTGAGGCCGCCGACAAGGTAAGGGGGCTGAAAATGGGGGCCTTGGACTATGTGACCAAACCCTTTGACGAAGGCGAGTTGGTAGCCCGTGTGAATATACAGTTACGACTGAAGGAGCTCTATGAAGCCCTTCAGGAGAAAAATCGGCAGCTCCAGGAGATGGCTAACCGAGACGGACTCACAGGCTTGTACAATCACCGATATTTCCACGAGCACTTGTCAAAGGACTTTTTGCGCGCCAGACGGTACCATGAGTCTTTGTCGTGCGTTTTGTTAGACATAGACCACTTTAAGAAATTTAACGACACCCACGGCCATCAGACGGGTGACGTCATATTGAGTACCCTGGGACGCTTAATTCAAGACTCAATAAGGGACAGCGATTTGGCAGCCAGATACGGGGGTGAAGAGTTCGCGCTAATTTTGCATTACACCGACGGGCCAGTGGCGTTCTGTGTGGCTGAACGCTTCCGGCGAACAGTGGAAAATCATGAATTCCATGAAAAAAGCGAAACGCTGCGTGTCACCATCAGCGCAGGGGTCGCTACATTTCGAAACGAGCAAATCCACGATTCGAAGGAGTTGATTGAAGGTGCTGATAAGGCGCTGTATCTGGCCAAGGAGAAGGGCCGAAACCGGGTAGAGATGTATGGAATTGAAGATTGAAGATTGTCAATCGAAAGAAAACCATAAGTCAATCTTCAATGGTCAATCTTCAATAGTCAATTATCCATGAATGCTTACAAGAGACGAACTGACGAAGAGATCCAAAGGATCAACCGGCTCCAGGGCGATTTTTTCAGCGAACTCATCCACGTATTTGACCCGCCTTTACCGGAAGGTGTGCCGGAGCGTCTGAAAAAGATTGTGGCATCTGCCAGGATAGCTAAAGGCGATGTTGTACTGGATGTGGGTACAGGCACAGGGATATTGATCCCTCTGATTCAAGAGTATGAGCCTGAGGCTGTCTATGCGTGTGATCTCTCGGAGGCCATGCTTGCTCATTTGCAAGAGCAGTACCCGTATGCAAAGACGATAGCTGCGGCAGTTCGCGATCTTACCTTGCCGGATCAAAGTATGGATGTAGTTTTTCTAAATGCTTGCTATCCTAATATTGTGGATAAACACAGAGGCTTTGTGAATATAAGCCGGATGATGAAACAAGGCGGGCGCATGGTGATCAGCCACCCGATGGGGAAATCGTTTATTGGCTTTTTGAAGAATAAATCACCTTTTCCCCTGGATGATTTTCCTGAGAAACCTGAAGCAAAAACCTTGCTCGAACCTTATGGATTTGACATAATAGAGTTTGTTGATGAGGAAAAGCTGTATATTATGGTGACCAAAAAAAGGGGGTAAGGGAGTTGTGTCCTTTGCCGCAGTTTTTTTTGGGGCACAAGTGGATCGAGAATTGTCTTTTGAAATACCGGAAGGGCAACCGAAAACTTTCGTCCTTGAGAGGCAAGAGGGTTGTATTCTCTGAAAGGTACTTTGCAGCCGCCCTCATGCACCTTTACGTTGGAGTCTTTTCCCTTGCCGAAATTGCAAGGATGTGTTCGCTCACCCCTGCTGAGCTCGGCTACTTGCGCACCCAGATGGATTTCATGATACTGGTTGACGCCCTTAAGGTCGCGTTTACCGGGCATTTCAGGGATAAATTGATCTTGAATGAATATAGACCTGCTGAGTATGCCACCATTGCTGCAGAATACGCGTTGTTTGAAGAGCTTGCCCGAAATCAGATACGTCTTCCCTTGTTCAGACGGATGAAAGCGCTTGCTACTTCGATCTCTGATAAGGTAAAATTTGATCTTTCCGTGGACCTGTACGATCTGCAAACATTCAAGAAATTGTTCAGCTTTTTCGTGTTTGAGGAATCTTTTCTTCCCGCTTTGTCAAAGCCATCTTTCCAGGACCTGAAAAGGGTGGCAAAAGAAATCGTTTGGAAAAGGTTAAACGAAGATTATCGTGAATTGGATTCTTTGCTCTGTGTTGATTTTCCAAGCGATAGGGTAAAGGGTCAACTGAGAGCTCTTTTTGCTTTCTTGAAACCTAATTAGTGCCTGAACGAAAACCGGTTAATTTCCTTACAAGTCCCCCTTTTGTAAAGGGGGATTTAGGGGGATTTCAATCGATTGCCAAAATCCCCCCCGGCCCCCCTTTTTCAAAGGGGGGAGATTTGGAGGGTTTTCGTTCAAGCACTAATTAGCGCAAACATATATCCCTCGGAAACCTTGCGCTAAGCAATGTTCGCAAAATCGAACTAAGCTTTAACGTAAGGGTTCACAGCTTCACCGTTCACCGTTCAGGGTTGCCTTTGAACCCTGAACCTCTGAACCCTAAACCCGTGAACGGTTAAGCTTTAGCTTATTTCACCAAAAATAGATTGAGGAGTGTGTCATGAAAAGAGTCGGATTCCTGTCTACGCGCATTGCCGGTACCGACGGGGTGACGCTAGAAACCTATAAGTGGTATCAGGTCCTGGAGCGAAACGGATATGAGTGCTTCTTTTTTGCCGGAGGACTCGGCACCCCGCCTGAGCGGTCCTTCTTGGAGCCCAAGGCCCATTTTGAAGATCCGGAAATACTGGAAATTCATGCGGCCTGTTTTGGAACGACGACCCGCAAAGCATCCCTCTCTGAGAAGATTCAGGACCTAAAGGATTACCTCAAGTCAAGACTCTACGAGTTTTGCGGACAATTTGACATTGAGATCCTCATCCCGGAAAATGCCCTGGCCATTCCCATGAACATCCCTCTGGGGCTGGCCATCACTGAACTGATAGCCGAGACGGGGATGCCGACCATAGCCCACCACCACGATTTTAGTTGGGAGCGAAGACGCTTCCTCATCAGCGCGGTTCAGGACTACCTCCAGCGCTCCTTTCCGCCGAACCTTCGGTCCATGCAGCACGTAGTGATAAATTCTGCGGCTTCCCGGCAACTTAGCTACCGCAGAGGCCTGAGCAATGTGGTCATTCCAAACGTGTTTGATTTTGCAAGTCCGCCTCCACCTCCTCCCAGGGGCAAGTTGCTTCGGGAGGAACTCGGCTTTGAAGATGATGATCTCTTTGTCCTTCAACCCACCAGGATTGTGCCCCGAAAGTGGATTGAACGGGCTGTGGAGTTGGTAAGTCTTATGAAGTTAAGACGGCTTCGATTGGTAGTTTCCCACGAATCTGGTGATGAGGGAGACCTATATGGCCGAAGGGTCATGGAATACGCCGAACGTCTTGGTGTAGAGATCATCTACATGGGCGACTGGGTCGGCTCTGCTCGGTGTTTTGGAATCAGATGTGAAACGAAATATACCATGGATGATGCCTATCAAAACGCCGACCTGGTGACCTATCCTTCAGGTTATGAAGGGTTCGGAAATGCCTTTCTGGAGGCGATCTACTTCAAAAAGCCGATTGTGGTAAATCGGTATTCGACCTTTATCGAGGATATTGAACCGTGCGGCTTTGAGGTCATCTCATTTGAATCCTTTGTAACCCAGGAAATCGTTGATAGGATCAAACTATTTTTGGAACCAGAACATTTGAGCCGTGTGGCTGACAACAATTACGAGTTAGGCAAACAGCATTTCTCATACGAGGTGTTGGAGAAGAAACTCCTGTCCCTGGTCGAATCTTTTAGGTAGTGTCCATCCAGAAACTCCCCCTCCCCGTCAAGGGGGAGGGAATTTCGGGGATTTCGCTATGTAACCTATGTACGGAAGCGATGTGGAGATGGCCATGGATGTACCTTTGCGCATCGGAATTTTGCACTACTCATGCCCGCCGGTTGTGGGCGGCGTAGAAGAGATAGTGAGGCAGCAGGCATCTATTTTTCACCGCTCTGGCTACTCGGTCTCCGTGCTGGCTGGCATGGGTGAGATTTACACTAATGATTTCCCCGTTCGCATAGAACCGGTGTTAAGTTCCAAGAATGCCCGGATCATCAAGGCCCAGGAAGAATGCAAAAGGGGGCACGAGGAAGCCTTAAGGCGGCCTACAAACACGATTTACAAAATCCTGAAAGATTGGTCTCATGAGCTTGATGTGATGCTCGTCCACAACGTGCTTCACATGCCATTCAACCTTCCCCTGACCATAGCCTTGCAACGTCTGGCAGACCGAGAAGACGGACCGGTCATGGTGAGTTGGGCCCACGATTCGCCTTACTTTCAACCCAGCCCACCGAAATATCTGTATGGCCCTCCATGGCTGGTCCTTCAGCGCTCCAATCCGAATATACACTACGTGACCGTTTCGGAGTCACGAATGAAGCTGTTCAGGAAACATTGGGGAGAGGCCCCCTGGAGGGTTATACATAACGGGATTGATCCGGTGCGTTTTTTCTACCTTGACCCGAGGTCCGTGAAGCTATCGGAGGAACTTGCCCTATTCAGCCGCGACCTTGTGGTAGTGCAGCCGTCAAGGGTCACGCCGCGAAAGAACCTGGAGCTGTCCATTCACATCATTAGGGGGATAAAGCTTTTAGGCTATAATGTGCTTTTTATACTAACAGGGGCCTACGATCCACATGAGAAACGGGCCGTGGCCTATTACCGCAGGCTCAGGTACTGGATCAATGAGCTGGGCCTTCAGGACAACATTGCCGTGTTGGCGGAATACAGGTTTCACGACAGGACGAAGTTGGTTCCCGATCGCATCTTCATCCGCGATCTGTATCTCATGGCGGACCTGCTGCTCATGACAAGTAAAGATGAAGGCTTTGGGCTGCCGCTTCTTGAGGCGGGTATGATCAAGCTCCCTATTGCCTGTTCACAGATCGCGCCATTTCAAGAGCTGGGACAAGGCGTATGCTTTTTTGGGCTGGATGAACCACCACTCATTATAGCCGGGCGGATCATGGAATATCTGGCCCGAACAAATACCCACGAGATGTTCCGCAATGTGATGCGGAAATACGTATGGGATGTTGTTTGCAAGAGGGAAATCTTCCCATTTTTGCGTGAGATTACAGGGCAAACACAATAAACACAATGCGAGACGAAATTATCTATCCCAGAAAAGGCAAACACGACCCGACTATTGGTCCTGTCGCGGTCATGGTGTCCATGGAGAAAGACCTGGCCCTGATGCGACGATCTCTGGACATCCAGGGAAGGGGAGTATGCAGGATCTTGACCAGCAGGTTGTACAGGGCAACATACCGTCATCAAGACATCACTGTGGTGGGACCTGTCCTGGGTGCCCCACATGCGGTTATGATTCTGGAAAAGTTGATTGTCCTGGGCGCAAAGAGGATACTCTTTTTAGGGTGGTGCGGTTCGATCCAGCAAAGGGTCCAGATTGCGGACTTTGTGGTCCCTGACCGTGCGGTAGTAGGGGAAGGGACGTCCGGGTATTACCCTCTAAACAATGAATACCCGAGAGCGTCTGAGGGTATAATTAGGGCTGTCGAGGAGAGCTTGGAGATATACTCCGTCCCTTTTCACAAAGGTCCTGTCTGGTCAACAGATGCCCCTTATCGGGAGACGAGGCAGAAGGTACTTTTGCTCCAGAGCGAGGGCATGCTCGGCGTGGATATGGAAATCTCCGCGTTGTTTACGGTGGCGCGGTTCCGGCAGGTTGAGATCGGGGCCATCCTTGTGGTCTCGGATGAGCTTGGCTCACTGCGCTGGAGGCGCGGGTTTTCAAGCGGCAAGTTTAAAAGGTCTCGCAAGTTGGCCACAGAGATTATCCCTGCAATATGTCAGAAGCTGAACGTGGGCTTTCCTAAAAGGAATCAAAAAGATCATTACGAAAGCACGAAATAACGAAAACACGAAAGGCACAGAAGCTCGTAGGGTGGGCGTTGCCAGCTCGTAGGGTGGGCATTGCCCACCAAAAAAGGTGCATCATTGTTGTCGGTGGGCGCTGCCCACCATACGAATCTATAGATTTCGATGAGGACTACCACGGCTTTTTTTCGTGTTTTCGTACTTTCGTGTTTTCGTGATTGGTTTTTCTTCGTAAAAATTCCATGATGGTCTTTTGCTATGAATGAAGATCTGAAAAAAAAGGCCGCTGAACTGCGTCAGGCCCTTCATCGGCACAATTACCTGTACTATGTTTTGGATGAGCCAGAGGTCTCCGATGCTGAATACGACCGTCTCATGCAGGAGCTCATTGCCCTGGAGGCGGCATATCCAGAACTGGTTGAACCCGATTCCCCGACGCAACGGGTAGGGGCACTCCCCCTAAAAAAGTTTGAAACCGTGCGTCATACCATTCCTATGCTGAGTCTGGAAAACGCCTTTGACGAAGAAAAGGTGCTCGCCTTTGATCAAAGGGTGATGCGGTTTCTAAAGACTGATTTGCCGCTCCTTTACACAGCAGAGCCAAAAATGGATGGTGTAGCCGTTGAGCTGGTATACGAAAATGGTCGACTGGTCGAGGCCTCCACCCGAGGCGACGGCTACACAGGCGAGCTCATTACGCAGAATATCAGGACCATCAAGACGGTGCCTCTGATCCTTCTTCACACAGCTTCCGTGACAGTTCCCTCTCGGCTGGAGGTGAGGGGAGAAGTATTTATCCCAATTGAAGCCTTTAAGCAATTGAATAAACAGCGTCTTGACAAAAGCGAGTCGCCATTTGCCAATCCACGAAATGCGGCAGCAGGATCTCTCAGACAGCTTGATTCGAGGATAACGGCCAAGCGCCCGCTGGACATATTCTGTTATGGCGTCGGCGTGGTGACGGGCCTTGAATTCACCTCGCACTGGAAAATCCTTCAGACCCTCAAGGCGCTGGGGTTTCGGGTGAATCCTGACATCAAACCGCGGGCAAGCATTGAGGAAGTCCTTGTTTACTACAGAGATTTGGTCGGCAGGCGCCACGAATTTCCGTATGAGTTGGATGGGGTTGTGATCAAGGTGGATGATTTGGGGTTGCAGAGACGACTGGGCGAGAAGTCCCGAAGCCCCAGGTGGGCCCTTGCCCATAAATTTCCGGCAACACAGGAGACCACCGTTATGCTTAAGATCGACGTTCAGGTGGGCCGGACTGGGGCATTAACGCCGGTGGCCCACCTGGAGCCTGTTTCTGTCGGGGGTGTGACCGTAAGCCGGGCCACCTTGCACAATGAGGATGAAATCAAAAAGAAAGATATCCGAGTGGGTGACGCCGTGCTGATCCAGCGTGCCGGAGATGTGATTCCCGAGGTGGTCAAGGTTATCATAACCAGGAGGACTGGAGCTGAGCAAATCTTTCAGATGCCTTCTGTATGTCCGGTTTGCGGCTCTAAGGTAGTTCGCCTGCAGGGTGAAGCCGTACGGCGATGCGTGAATGCCAATTGCCCTGCGCAGGTCAAGGAGCGGATCAAACATTTTGCCTCCAAAGGGGCCTTTGATATTGATGGCCTGGGCGACAAGTTGGTAAGCCAATTGGTAGACGAAGGATTGTCAAAGTCCTATGCAGATATATTTACTCTGGATAAGGCAACAATAGCAGGCCTTGAAAGGATGGGCGAAAAGTCGGCTCAAAACCTGGTGGACGCCATAACAAAAAGCAAACAAGTTACGGTGGCCCGGTTTATCTATGCCCTGGGCATCCGGCATGTGGGCGAACATATAGCGCACGTTCTGGCCCGCAGATTTAAGACCTTGAGGGCATTGATGTCTGCTACAGTCGACGATCTGATGGGCATAGACGAGATAGGACCACAGGTATCCGAGAGCGTGGTGGCATTTATTGATAATCGTGAGAATCAGAGAAACATTGAGCGGATGCTAAAAGCTGGCGTGACATTTGAAACCGAGGAGGCTCCGATAACTGAGCCCTTAGCTGGCAAGACATTTGTCCTTACCGGGGCTCTTGACTCCATGACGCGCTCACAAGCAAAACGTCGCATTGAGGCCTTGGGCGGCAAGGTAAGCTCTTCTGTGAGCCGCAGGACCACCTATGTGGTGGCGGGAAAAGATCCAGGATCGAAACTCGGCAAGGCGAAAGAGGTGGGTGTCAGGGTCCTTGATGAAAAAGAGTTCATAGGATTGATGATTTATGATTGATGATTGACGATTGAAGATCCCTGGATTGATGATTGATGATTCCCGGATTGATGATTTATGATTTATGATTGATGATTGACGATTGACGATTGAAAAACAATCAACAATCAACAATCGACAATCGAAAGACAATCAACAATCAACAATCGACAATCCAAATAGGAGAAAGGTCATGAAAAAAGTAAGAGCGCACGTCGTAATTGACGGACGCGTCCAGGGTGTCTTTTTTAGGATGGAAACAAGGCGCGCTGCCATACAGCGGGGCGTCACCGGGTGGGTAAGAAACCGGCGTGACGGCGCCGTTGAAGCGGTATTCGAAGGGGAAGACCCCGCGGTGAGGTCTATGGTGGAATGGTGCGAAGCCGGGCCGGCTATTGCCCGTGTAAGCAACGTGTCATTAACGTGGGAGCCTTACACGGACAACTTCGACAGCTTTGACGTCACTTTTGTTTAAAGCGTTCGTAGTTCTCATCCGACTAACTCGTCTCAATGTGGTTCACGAATGGGTCGGAAAGTGGAATTTTGCTGGCGGCGAAATCGGATGAGAACTACTTTTCAGATCAAAACCTGGTCGCTCCGGCTTACAAGGCGTCTTTCAATGCCTTGCCCGGCTTGAATCTTACAGTATTAGAAGCCTTAATCTTGATGGTTTCGCCGGTTTGAGGATTTCTTCCTTTGCGTGCTTTACGACGGACCTTCGAAAAGGTGCCAAAGCCCACAAGGGTTACCTTGCCGTCCTTCTTTTTCAGCGCCTTGGTAATGCTGTCCACAAGCGAATTCAGCGCAGCACCGGCCGCTGCCTTAGAGATATCTGCATCGGTGGCGATTTTCTCTACAATTTCTGCCTTTGTCATAATTCCTACCCTCCCTTTTTACTTAAGGTTTACCCTGTGTAATATTGGCGCCCGATTGTTTATGGTGCCAATGAACAGCTTATTACACAGGGTTTACCTCGTGTAATATTAGCACCCGGTGGAACCCCCGGTCACAGTGGAACCCCCGGTCACAGTGGAACCCCCGGTCACAGTGGTTGTCCCATATATTGATATGATCGAGATGTCAATAGTATAATAACATTTTCATTTTTTTCCTTCGCAGAGTGAGATTCTAACTCGATTTCCCGTTGCCACCATCCTCTGAGTGCCTAAAACAAGGCATTGGCAAAGATCTGAGCATCAAAATCTTGCAGATCATCGACCTTTTCTCCGAGCCCAATGTACTCGATAGGGAGGTTGAAATCGTGGCATATACCCACCACGATGCCGCCCTTTGCTGTGCCGTCCAGTTTTGTAAGGACAATACCCGTGATCTCAATGGCTTGATCAAAGAGTCGGGCCTGGGATATGGCGTTTTGCCCTGTTGTGGCATCCAGAACCAACAGGATTTCGTGAGGTGCATCAGGGATTTGGCGGGCAACCGTCCGGCGGATTTTCTTGAGTTCTTCCATGAGATTGACCTTGGTATGCAGCCGGCCTGCTGTGTCGATCATAACGACATCCACGCCCCTCGACTTTGCAGCCCGGATACCATCGTAGACAACAGCGGAAGGATCGGCCTTAGCGGAGGGCTTCACCTCGTGTCCCTTATGCCGAATGATTTCAGCGCCGACACGTTCTCCCCAGATTTCGAGCTGTTCAACAGCAGCGGCCCTGAAAGTATCGGCCGCGATCAACAGTACTCGCTGTCCTTGTTTTATATACCGGTCCGCTAATTTTGCAATGGTGGTTGTTTTGCCGACGCCATTTACTCCTACGACCATAATGACATGGGGTTTGTCATGGGGCATGTGAACCGGTTTTGATGGGGCTTTTAGAAAGGCTAAAATGTCACTCCGCAGTGTCTGTTTGAGCTCAGCGGGATCACTCAGGTCTTTGGTTTCAACCCTCTCCCTGACCTTTTCAATGAGGGCCACGGTCGTGTGTACACCAATATCTGAGGTAATGAGAATCTCCTCCAGTTCTTCGAGTAGCTTTTCGTCAATCTCCTTTTTCCCGAGAAGAAGATTGTCCAGGCGGCCGGTAAAGGCCTTTCGTGTTCTGGACAGGCGATCTCTAAGCCTGACGAAAAACGTTTCTTTTGGCACCTGGGGGACTGGCGTTTCCTCTTCGGGTTTTTCCCTTTCGTCGGCCCCTGGGGCCCTTTCTATCTCTTCAGAGGCCAGATCTTGTTGGACCACATCATCCGGGGCCTTATCGGCTTTCTTTTTCCTTTTAAACCATTTTAAAGGCATGATTGGACAAGTATACTTGAAACATTATATCTTTAATTTTCAAGGTTTATTGAGATAAGTTTTGAAATTCCTTTATCCTCCATGGTTACACCAAAAAGGGCGTCAGCGACCTGCATGGTTTGTCTGTTATGGGTAACCATAATGACTTGAGAGTCCGTTCCTATTTGCCGGAGAAGTTGGTTAAAGCGGTACGTGTTTGCGTCGTCCAGGGGGGCATCAATCTCGTCAAAAACGCAAAATGCACTGGGCTTGATCAAAAAAATGGAAAAGATAAGGGCAATGGCAGCCAGAGCCTTTTCGCCGCCGGAAAGCAGACTCATGCGGGTCAGTTTTTTCCCCGGTGGATGAACGAAGAAAGACACGCCTGATTCTAAGGGTCTCTTTGGGTCGGTGAGTACCAGCCTGGCCGTGCCACCCTCAAAGAGGCTGGGAAAGACCTCTTGCAGTTTCTCGTTGACAGTCCTGAAGGTCTTCATAAACCGTTTCAAAGACGTCCGGTTAATCTTGCGAATGACTCGACGCAGGGCATCTATGGCTTCCACCAGGTCATCCCGCTGTTCAGTGAGAAACCGGTATCGTTCCTCCATGGCCTCATATTCCTGGATGGCCGGAAGGTTTACATCACCCATCTTAGTGATCTGTTCACGGTAGCGTGCCAGCGCCTTTTCTGTTTCTTCCACTGAAAGCGCCCCGGCATCGTCCTCATGATCAGAACCTTCGATGTCTCGGTGGTACCTTTCCTGAATGCGACTTACAAGGTGTTCGCGCTGCATCCCGCGTTCGGCTTGCTTCAATTCGAGCTGCTGGATCTTCTGTAAAGCCTGTTGTTGGGCGCTTCTAACATCGGAGAGCGCCCGGTCATTGTCTACGAGCACCCCTTCAATGGTCTGAAACTCGGTTTCCATTTCATCCAGGGCCTCTTCCAGGGTCTTTAGCTCTCTATACAGACTCGCTATTTTGTCTCGATCTCTTGCCAGCGACTGCTCGACGGCTATTTTATCTTCTTCTCTTTGCTTGAACTGGCTGGTCAGGTAGCTCAATTTCCCTACACGCTCATCCTGAAAATCTTTCAAACGTCGCAGGGTGTTTCGGCCGTTGTCATATTGTGCCTGCAGTTTCGTCAATTCCAGCCTGAGCCCCACAAGCTTTTCGTTGAAGGAATCCAGGCCTTCTGAAATCTCTCTGACTTCCACGTCTTCCCGGACAATGGCGGACTCCGTTGTTTGAATCTCATGGGAGAGATCGAATAAGACCCCCTCATACCCGGAAAGCTCCTGATCCAGGTCTGTTTCCTCGCCTTTGATTTGCTGTGTCTCGAGGTCTAAAATCTTCAACCGATGATGGGTATGCTTCAGCTCTTCTCCGAGCCGGTAAAGCTCCTTTTCAAGGTCCATCTCTCCCTGGCTTTTTTGGCGCTGGATCTGTCGGGCCTTTTGAATTTGTGTTTCCAACGCAATGGTTTCAGCTTCTAATCGTTCCTGTACGGATTTGGCCTCTGTAGTCGAGGTCTCAAGCTGCGAAAGCTGTTTGCCCAATTCCTTGATTTCCCTCTTCTTGGCCAGGATGCCGGAAGCCACATTGTCTGGACTGCCACCTATCAGGATACCCTGAGAGCAAACACGGTCCCCTTTTTGAGTGACCACAGCCACGGGGCAGCCGTTATTGTTCCAAAGGTGCAACGCAGCCTTAAGGTCTTGGGCAACCACGACGTGCCCCACGAGGGATCGGATCAGGTGCTTATAATCCTCTTTGACCCTCATGTGCTCAATGAGGGGGTTTTGAGAGGCTGCGCTTGTATTCATGATTGGCCTGAGTTCTTTTATGGGGATAAAAGCGCCCCGGCCGGCCGACTGCGCACGAAGATAGTCAATGGCTGCCACACCACCCTCCTGGTCCCTGACAATCACACATTGCAAGGTTTCGCCCAGGGCGGCTTCCACGGCGGCCTCATAGGAGGGTTCGGCTTCGATAACATCGGCCACCAGCCCATGAATCTCGATTTGCTCAGGGTCCTGCGAGTTCCATTCTCTCATGATTGCCCGAACCCCCTCCTTGTACCACTCGTAATTCTCATCCATCTTCTTGAGCGCTCCATGTCGGGATCGAATCTTTTGCTTTTCAGCCTCGCAGATCTGGACCTTGCGCACCTGGCGGGCAAGGGCCTCACGCTTTTCCAGGAGTTCTTTGTTTGACGTTTCAAGGGTTTCACTCATCTCCTTCAGATCTTGCTTTAAGGCATGAAGCTGCTCGTTAATTTTCCTCAGGGCCTTTTCAAGCCTGAGAATCTTGCTCTCAGTCTCAGTTTTTTCCTTCTTGATATGCTCAAGCCGCCTTGCAAGAGTCGCTTTGGTTTGTGAGGTGTTCTGGAGGGTGTTCTGATAGGCTGCCTTGCGGGTTGCCAGGTTCATCAGTTCAGCCTTCTTGGTCTCAAGCGTCTGTTTTAGCTTGGCCAGGCGGTCTTTCAAGGCCCGTCCGGTGGGTTCCTCTTGTTTCATGGTGTCTTTAATTTGCTCGATTTGCTGTTGCAGGACAAGTGAGCGCTCATCCAGGTCGCGACATTCGAGGCCGATCTCATCGTCTTTCTCCTCAATTTCTCTGATTTCAACCTTGAGCTGCTCGGCCTCCGCAATAAAACGCTCAAGATCCTTTGTGCCGTATTCAAGATCCCCTTCCAGCTTGTCGATGTCACGTTGGAGCTGATATCTTCTGGCTCTATGCTCGGAGATCTCCTGGTGCTTGCCGGCTTGTTCCTGTTTTATTTCTTCAATCGCAGCATCGAGCTTTGCGAGTTCAGATCCATGCTTGAGATCTGTATCACGCAGGGATTGCACTAACGCCTCAGTTTCACGCATCTTCGCGCAGATGGCCTTGTATTGATAATTTGCCAGGTTAATTTCCAAACGTTCAACCTGTTTTTGACAGGTCTTGTATCGCTCGGCTTTTCTGGCCTGACGCTTAAGGCTGTTCATTTGGCGCTTCACCTCGGTGATAACGTCGTTGATACGCACCAGATTTTGTTGGGTTCTCTCGATCTTCCGAAGGGCCTCGTTTTTTCGACTCTTATACCGGGTCGTTCCCGCCGCCTCTTCAATAAACAAACGTCGCTCCTCTGGTCCGGCGTCGATTAGGTTTGTGATCCGTGCTTGCTCAATGACTGCGTATGTTCTGGACCCCACCCCAGTTCCCATCAACAGGTTCTGGATGTCCTTAAGTCTACATGGTTGCTTATTGATAAAGTAAGCGCTTTCACCCGACCGGAACAGTCTACGGGCTACCATAATTTCAGAAAACCCACGATATTGTTCCGGAGTGTTCCCGTTATCATTGATAAGTGTCAGCGCCACCTCAGTCACGTTCAAAGGGGGCCTTTTCTCAGTGCCCGAGAAAATGAGATCTTCCATCGATTTGCCGCGGAGCAGTCTGACGCTCTGTTCTCCCATGACCCAACGAATGGCATCAACGATATTGCTCTTGCCGCAACCGTTGGGACCAACCACCGCGGATATCCCTTCTGGAAACGCCATCGTTGTCCTGTCTACAAAAGACTTGAATCCTGTGATGTCTAACTGTTTGATTTTCATGATAAATAACCTCGTTAAGGCAACTCCGAATTGACACCAGTCCCCAATTCCTTGATTCGTACCAGACAGAAAAGGCTTTGTAAAGAAAAAAGTACCATAAAATGTATATCTTAAATTTACAGATACAACATATGGGGTCTTTATACCGGATACAGGATCCCGGATGCCAGATACCGGATGCCAGCTAAAATGATCCTGAAACCTCTTGTCAATTCCGTCTGAATAGGTTATCCAATATACCAGATACCAATATCGGATACCAGATGCATGACGTAGTCCCAGCAATTCTAATTATGGCAATCTATCATGACGTAGGTTGGGTTGAGCGGTAGCGACACGAAGTGTAATGTTTTCAAGCCGTCAGGCGCAACCCTGCGCTAAACCCAACAAATGCAAGCAAATTGACCTCATGGTCGTTGGGTTTCGTTCCTCAACCCAACCTCCAAAATTTGCCATCAGGCATCAGGCATCAGGGATCAGGTACAAAAATGTTCAATTTTCGTTTTGGCAGGCGTCTTGCCGTGACCGAAGAAAGTTATGATTTTCCACCTTTCCGTCCCCCGAGTGAGGTCGACAGCCTCCTTCTGAGGGTTACCCGGGGCTGTCCCTGGAATCGGTGTGCTTTTTGCCCCATGTACAAACAGGTCAAGTTTGAAAAGCGCTCGGTTCAGGCAGTCAAGCGGGACATTGATACGGCTAAGGCCTACACGGGTGGAAACGTGGAGACCGTATTCATCGCGGACTCAGATAGTCTGGTTATCAAGACGGAAGAGATGTGTCAAATTCTTGAGCACCTTCATTGTACTTTTTCATCCCTGAACAGGGTTACGAGCTATGCGCGAGCCCTGACGCTCAAGCGGAAGTCCCCCGAGACCTTAAGAAAGATAAGGTCGGCCGGACTGACCCGCCTTCATATCGGTCTCGAGACCGGAAGTGCACGATTGCTGGACCGGATGAGAAAAGGTGCAGGACCCGATACCATGATCCGGGGATGTACCAGGGCCAGAGAAGCCGGTTTTGAAGTTTCCCTGTACGTGCTTCTGGGTATCGGGGGCGAGTCGGCTTCGCAGGAGCATGCGCTGGAGACAGCAAGGGTGCTCAATGAGATCGATCCTGATTTTGTCCGGGTGAGGACCCTGACTCCCCAGCCGGGCACCCCCGTGTTTCAATGGTGGAGCGAGGGGAGCTTTCAGATGGCCGCGCCTGAGACCATCCTGAAGGAGGAAAGGAGACTTGTTGAAGGCCTGTCGGTCACCTCGCATTATCTTTCTGACCATGTTTCCAACTATGCCGTTATCAATGGAAGCCTGCCGGCCGACAAAACCAAGATGCTTGCTCTGATTGACACGGCCCTGGAGAAACTGGCAAAAGATGCGGCCTTTAGGGCTGAGCTTGAAGGTATGCGGTACCTGCGAAGGTTGTGACACCTTAAGAATTTAGGCGCTTAGTTCAAAGATTCGTGTCTTTTATGGCGGAAAACCTTAAAAGATAATCACGAAAGCACGAAAGATTGCCTGCCCTGGCGCTGTGTGCTCGAATCAGTCTCCTAAGCCTGTAAGCCAGGTCTGGGCCAGGGAAAGCACGAAATAAAAAAACATTCAGCCTTTCGTGTTTTCGTGATAGTTTTTGTTTTTTGTTCCGGTTTATCCAGGTTAGGGATTGAGGAATTCTATGCCGATCTATGAGTATAAATGCGCTGGTTGCGGGGAGGTTTTTGAGGTCATCCTTGATATCGATGGGGCCGCCCCATCATGTCCGACCTGTGGGGGCCACGAGTGCAGAAAGCTGATAGCAGCGCCGGCTATTCATGTCAAAACAGATCATGCAACTGCTCGAATTGAAAAGCGGGTCAGAGATTATTTGATAGACGGCAAAGTTTCGGATGCGAGGCGCTTTGCCGACAAGGCAGCCTCCATGGTTAAGTCCGACAGAGTCAAGCGGATAGCTGACAGGCTGCATAAAAAGAGTGGCAAATAGGAAGTAAATAAAAACTGGTAGGCGGTCGCGGATTTGAACCGCGGACTTCCACCGTGTGAGGATGGCACTCTCACCACTGAGTTAACCGCCCATTTGTCATTTTGGATTTTCGATTTGGGATTTAGTCGATGTACGTTCATTAAAGAGAGTGAAAGGCAAAGTCAAGGACTTTCTGTTTTACCCGTTCATCCTTCGTTCCTACGCTACATATTTCCGCAGTTTTTCCATTTCAGCGGGCCTCACCTCGCGGTAGAATCCGGGTTTCAGATTTCTTAGCCGCATCGGACCGTAACGTATGCGCTTCAATTTCAGAACCGGATGGCCCACGGCCGAACACATGCGCCGAATCTGCCGGTTTCTCCCTTCTTTTATGGTCATTTCAAGCCAGGTATTCTTGCCGGTTGTGCCTATTTTCCTAACCTGGGCCGCTGCAGTGCGGCTGCCGTCCAGCATGACACCAGATCTTAAATGTTGCACGGTCTTTGCGGAGAGCAGACCCTTGACCTTGGTCTGATAGGTCTTGGGGATGCCGTACCGGGGATGCTGGAGGCGCTGGGCCAGCTCTCCGTCATTCGTGAGGATGAGGAGCCCTTCGGTGTGATAATCGAGGCGTCCCACGGGAAAGATGCGTGCCTTAATTCCCCGGACAAGTTCACCTGTGGTTCGACGGCCCCTGGGATCACGGCAAGTGGTTAGCACCCCTTTTGGCTTGTTCAGTACGATGGTAACCCTGGGCTCTAATCGGCACACGAGCCGGTTGTTTACACGTATTGCGTCTTGCCCCCAAACGACCTGAGTACCTGGCTTGAGGACCACCTGACCGTTTACCATAACACGGCCATCGCGGATCAGTTTTTCTGCCTGACGTCGAGAGGCAACACCGGCACGTGCTAAGACTACGTGGAGTCGTTCGGCCATGTTTCTCCCAGATCCTTCAGTTCCTTGAGAGTAGGGAGACCAGTTAGGTCCTTGAGATCAAAGAGTTCCAGGAACTGTTTGGTGGTGCCGTACATCATGGGGCGGCCCGGCAGATCCTTGCGGCCCAACACCCGAATCAGCCTTCGTCCAAGCAGCGTCCGGAGTGTCCCGCCACAGTCTACTCCTCTGAGATATTCTACATCGCTGCGAAGCACAGGTTGCTTGTAGGCAACAATCGCTAAGGTTTCGAGCGCTGGCCGGCTCAAACGAGCCGGTCTGGTCTCTTTCAGACGTCTGACCCACTGCCGGTACTCAGGACGGGTTCGAAGCTGAAATCCGCCGGCAACCTCGGTCAAGAAGAAGCCCCGCTTGCCGGATTCATACTCTTCGGCCAGGCTGGTGAGGGCATCACGGATGGCCTTACGATCCGACATTTCCAGAACGGATTTCATCTTATCGATTGTAAGGGGGGTATCCGAAGCAAAGAGCAAGCTTTCAAGTATGGCCTTCAAATCATCCATTGAAAATCCTGATAATCCGAGATTCGACATGCTGCATGATGCGTATCAACTGGCATTTTGCCATCTCAAGAAGAGCCAAAAAGGTCACAATGATATCTCCTCTGGTGGCCTGTGTTTCAAAAAACTCTTGAAAGGTCACAGAACCCCGTTCTTCCAAAATGTCTTGAATCTGAGAAATTCTGCTTTTGACTGAGATGGCATCTGGCGTAAGATCAAAGAAATACTTCGGAGACACCCGCTTGATAATCTCCTGAAATGCCTCGATGAGTTCAAACAGGCCAACCTGTATCAGGTCCTGTGACTCTCCCGCAGGCCAGGCCTCGGTGCCGTCAAAGTCCCTGCGCACAAAGACATCCCAGTCGAGTCGATTTCGCTCCATCAAATCCTCGGCAGCATACTTCAACTGCAAATATTCGGCTAAGGGCCTAACAATTTCCATGCGAGGGTCGTCATTCTCGCCTTCTTGTTCGTCCTGGGAGGGCAACAGCATGCGGGACTTGATGTGGGCCAGAGTGGCAGCCATGACCAGAAACTCGCCAGCCACATCGATGTTCAGGGATTTCATCCATTCCAGGTATTCTATGTACTGCTGGGTAATCAAGGCAATGGGGATGTCATAGATATCCACCTCGTTTTTCTTGACAAGATGCACCAGAAGGTCCATCGGACCATCAAAGAGATCTTCCAGATGCACTTCATAAGGGGCCGAATCTTCTCTTTGTTCCATCATAGCCTGATCTTACCTGGGCCAAAAAAACCAACAACTAATCACGAAAGCACGAAAATACGAAAACACGAAATCAAGTAAAGAAGCTCAAATGATAAAATCCAAAATGTATAAAACTTACCACCTTGAGCCCTGTCATTTCTCATTACCCCTCTTTCAGATGTTTGACTTTTTCGTGTTTTTGTCCTTTCGTGTTTTCGTGATAGTGTTTTAGATCTTTACGGCGGTTCGAATCTCTTCCATAGTTTTACGGGCGACGCCTCGTGCCCTGTGATTACCATCCTCAATAATGGCCCTGAGCATATCCGGGTGGGCCTCATAGTAGGCCCGTTGTTCACGTACAGGCTCCAATGTCTTGATCAGATTTTCGGCCATCATCCGCTTGCACTCCACACACCCGATTTGGGCCTCCGGACATTCCCGGTTTACACGCTGCACGGTTTCCTGGTCTGAGTAAAGCTGATGAAAGCTGAAGACATTGCAAATATCAGGGTTTCCCGGGTCGGTGCGTCTTGCGCGCTGTGGGTCTGTAATCATCTGGCTGACCTTGTTTTGGATCTCCTCCGGGGAGTCTGAAAGAAATATAGCATTGTTATAGCTCTTGCTCATCTTGCGGCGATCAATACCGAGAATCTTGGGGGTCTCGGTGAGAATGGTCTCCGGGATCGGGAATATATCTCCGTAGAAATGGTTGAACCGCCGGGCGATTTCTCGCGTGATCTCCACATGAGGGGCTTGATCTATCCCTACAGGGACTCCGTTGGCCTTGTACATGATAATATCGGCTGCTTGCAGAACAGGATAACCGAGGAAGCCGAAGGTGGAAAGATCCTTGTTCTTCAACTCCGCGATCTGTTCCTTGTAAGTCGGATTTCGCTCCAGCCAGGGGAGCGGCGTAATCATGGAAAGGAGCAGAAAGAGTTCGGCATGTTCCTTGATGTGTGACTGAACAAAAAGCGTGGATTTTTCCGGTGAAAGCCCTACACTCAGCCAGTCCATGAAGATATCCATGGCGTAACCCTGAATGGGACCTGTTGAGTCGTAATCGCTGGTGAGGGCGTGCCAGTCGGCTATAAAGAAGAAACACTCATAATCGTCCTGCATCATTTTCCAGTTTGCCAGTGCCCCGTGGAGGTTTCCAAGATGGAGCGGCCCGGTAGGGCGCATACCGCTCAAAATCCGCTTCTTAGCCATTTAAGATCTCCTGCAATTCTGCTTGCATTCCAGCATCAATTTCCTTCATGCTATCTTCGAGTTTGTCGCCACTCCAACACTCCATTAATTCAGCGCTCCGTGACTGGTTACCCTCTACCAAACCAACGAAGAAAAGGAAATGAATTTTTGTTTCCACGTCTCAAGGCCCCATTCCCAGGGCTTCACCACAACCCCGTCCGGCTTCGGTGGACCTCAGGCGGACGGCGGATGCGTCAATGCGTCAGGTCTTTCCTTGCAACATGATTCGCCTAAACAATAACAGCTTGTCAGAAGAGCTGTTTTGTGATAGTTGCGGCTTGAAGCTTTACGATAATACGTTAACCCTAACCATTACAGATATATATCGGTTTTAAGGTCTATAGCCTACATATCTACATTAAGGCAAAAACTCTTGAGGAATACTGATGATACTAAGACAGTTATTAGGGAAAATTGTGATTGATATGGGATTTGTCACAAGGCAGCAGCTCGACGAAGCCCTACAAACACAAAGAAAAATACTTGAAAAAACAATGTTGGCGGAACGGCTGCAAAGGCCCAGCCTAGTTTCTGAAGCCAGACTGATTAAAGATACGAGCCCGATACTGGGAAATATATTGGCCGATATGGGATTTGTCACAAGACAGCAGCTTGGGGAAGCCTTAGAAGAACAGGATAGATCGGCTGAAGTCTACAGATCATTGGAAAGTGGGAAACTGGGAATTACAATAGAGATAGGGTCTCTCGTTAATTCTACTCTTAATCTTAATGAAGTATTAACAATTATCATGAGGCATGTAAATCGAGTGACTAATTCAGTTGCAAGCACGCTGATGCTGCTTGATGATAAAACTGGGGAATTGGTATTCAGTCTCCCCACAGGGCCAGAGGCTGACAAATTGACTGATATCCGTCTTCCACGCGGGAAAGGAATTGCAGGCTGGGTTGCTCAACATGAACAACCTGTTTTGCTCCGTGATGCCAGAGAGGACCCAAGATTTTATCCAGAGATTGATAAAATAAGTGGGATTCAAACAAAATCCATTCTTTGCGTCCCGGTTAAAGCAAAAGCAAAATTGATAGGTGTATTGGAGGTTATAAACAAAGTCGATAAGAGCTTTTTTACCGAGGAAGATGCACTGTTTCTGCTTATCTTTGCATCTCAAGCCGCGATAGCGATTGAGAATGCCAGACTCTATGGCGAGTTGAAAGAATCGGAAGAAAAATATAGACTTTTAGTGGAAAATGCCAATGACGCCATCTTCATTGCCCAGGACAAAGTAGTGAAATTTCCAAACCCTAAGGCTGAGGCCATGATAGGCTATTCCGCAGAAGAATTCGCCAAAATTCCCTTTGTTGATTTTATTCACCCTGAAGATAGAGACATGGTTCTTGACAAGCACAAAAGAACGCTAAAGGGAAAGGAACCTCCCAGCACGTATTCTTTTAGAATAATAAACAGAGCTGGTGAAGAATTATGGGTGCAACTTAACACTGTTCTTATCACATGGGAAGGGCGCCCCGCGACTCTCAATTTACTCAGAGACATAACCCAACAAAGCAGATTGGAAGGCCAACTCCAACGAGCCCAGAAGATGGAGGTCATTGGAACCCTTGCAGGAGGAGTGGCTCACGATCTCAACAACATCCTATCTGGTCTTGTAAGTTATCCTGAGTTGTTATTGCTGGAAATCCCTGAAGACAGTTCCCTAAGAAATGCAATATTAACCATACAAAAGTCAGGAGAAAAAGCCGTCGCTATCGTACAGGATTTATTGACACTGGCACGTAGAGGGGTTGCCGTCAAAGAAGTAGTAAATTTAAATCATATCATTTCTGAATACTTGAAAAGTCCTGAACACGAAAGGTTGATGTCATTCCATCCCGAAGTTCATGTGGAGACCGATCTTGAAAAAGATCTATTAAATATTTTAGGCTCCTCTGTTCATCTGTCTAAAACAGTTATGAATTTAGTCTCTAATGCAGCTGAGGCTATGCCTGAGGGGAGAGAGATTCTCATATCCACAGAAAACCGATATGTTGACAGACCAATAAGAGGCTATGACCATGTAGAGGAGGGTGACTATGTTACCCTTATAGTTTCTGATTCTGGAGTGGGTATCTCTTCAAAGGATATGGAAAGGATATTTGAGCCATTTTATACAAAAAAGGTGATGGGAAGAAGCGGAACAGGATTAGGCATGACAGTGGTTTATGGGACCGTAAAAGACCATAAAGGGTATATTGATATTCAAAGCGCTGAAGGAAAGGGAACGACCTTCACCGGATATTTTCCGGTAACCAGAAAAGAAGTAAGCAAAGATAAATCCCTTCTAAGAATTGAAGATTATATGGGCAGGGGAGAGTCAATTTTAGTTGTGGATGATGTGAAAGAGCAGAGAGAGATTGGCTCTGAAATACTAAAGAAATTGGGCTACTCTGTCACATCAGTTTCAAATGGTGAAGAGGCGGTTAATTACCTGAGAGATAATTCTGCTGATCTACTGGTTTTAGATATGATTATGGACCCTGGCATTGATGGATTTGAGACATATAAAAGGACCCTCGAGTTACATCCTGGGCAGAAGGCGATAATCGTCAGTGGATTTTCTGAAACAGGCCGTGTCAAAGAGACTCAAAGATTAGGTGCTGGAGCCTATGTAAAGAAGCCATTTTTGTTACAAAAGATTGGGATAGCTGTTAGAGATGAATTAAGTAAGTAACAGGCCTGGATCTTTTTCTTGATGCTTTCAACTGCGCTTTTTCTTGATATGGTTTTTTCGTCATTTTACCATCTGGGTACCTCACTCCAGTACTCCAGCACTCCAATACTCCGTCTGAGCAGCAAAAGTCAGTCAGTTACCGTCAAGAGACTTACGATTTCAATGAGTTATACAAATACGAGACGTTGAATTAGCCACCCCAGTTAAATAAGTCCTACGGAATTTAACAGGGCAAGCAGACGCACCCCAGTACGATAGTGCCTATCTACGGGGCAGGCACAGACGGACACAGAAAATATTTTTCGAAAACTCAAGTATATAATCAACTTGATGAGACGGGGCACTAAATGCGCCCGGGTATGGATCGGGGCAATTCTTCTTGTATGGATTCTTCCCAAGCTTGCGCTGGCCGAGCAGGCTCCAGGCACCGTGAAATGGTGTGCGGAGACCGGGGAGTCAAGTGACTTTATGGGCTTGAGGTCTTCCCCCGCTCTTGGCGGTGACGGAACAATCTATGTGGGATCAGAGGACGGCACCTTATATGCCATTAATCCAGATGGCACTGTGAAGTGGGATTTTTTGACAGGCGATTGCGTTCTTTCGTCGCCGGCCATTGGCGCCGACGGGACGATCTATGTAGGATCTGATGATGGAAACTTGTATGCCATTGATCCAGACGGGAACCGGAAGTGGACATTTCCTACACGGGACTGCGTTGTCTCATCGCCTGCTATTGGTCCTGACGGAACCATCTATGTGGGATCAGATGACAGGAATTTATATGCGATCAATCCGGATGGGACAGAGAAGTGGACCTTTCACACAGGTGATTGGGTTGAGTCATCTCCTGCCGTTGCTTGTGATGGAACTGTTTATGTCGGTTCTCATGATGTCCACTTATATGCGATCAACCCGGATGGTAGTCAGAAATGGTCCTTTTCTACGGGTAGCTGGGTTGCTTCATCTCCAGCTATTGGCTCTGACGGGACGATCTACGTGGGTTCCTATGATGGCCACTTATATGCGATCAATCGGGATGGGACAAAGAAATGGGACTTTGCCACAGGTTATCCGGTTAGATCTTCTCCAGCCATTGGGCCTGACGGAACAGTCTATGTGGGTTCGGATAGCTGGAACTTATATGCTATTGATCGAGATGGCAATGTACAGTGGACATATCCCACAGGGGATTGCATTGTCTCTTCTCCAGCCATTGGTCCTGATGGAACAGTTTATGTCGGCTCCGACGATTGGGTCGTCTATGCCATTGAGCCGACGGGCGACAAGAAGTGGGCGTGCCCCGTGAAGGCCTATGTCGGATCTTCCCCGGTTATCGGCCCTGACGGAACCGTATATGTGGCATCCTACGATGATTATTCTTGCCCGAGTTTCCTAAACGCCATTCGTTCCGACAGTGCCGGTTTGGCCGAAACTGACTGGCCCATGTTTCACAGCAACCTGTGGCACACAGGCGTTGGGCCTGGCAATGCAGGTGAACTGCTCGCGCTTCCCCTGACAGTCTGGCAGCCGTCCGGAATTGAGGGCGGTCCCTTCACTCCACGCACGTGTAAGTACGAGTTGACCAATCAGGGCGGTCTTGGGCTGAACTGGTCTGTCTCATGGAATGCAGACTGGTTTCAGGCGGATGTGACGTCTGGCAGACTACAGCCTTATGAGAAGACCACGATTACCTTCCAGATCAAAACGCAGGCGAATAGCCTGCCCTACGCCAACTTCCAGGATAAGATCACCTTCGAAAATGTCACAGAGGACAGGATCACCTCGCGCGGGGTGACTCTTACCGTAAATCCCAGACCAGGTCATCTATCCGTGAGTCCTACTGAGGAACTAATGGCCTCCGGCAATCCGGGGGGACCATTCACGCCTACCTCCATCACTTACAGCCTTGAGAATACGGGACATGTCTCTCTGGACTGGGCGGCCGTCACGGACTGCTACTGGCTCGACCTGTCCAATGACTCAGGGATACTTGCTTCAGGGGAGATAGTATCGGTGACCGTTTCTCTGAACGAGCATGTCAATGATATGCAATTGGAGAATTATGTGGGTCATATTTCCTTTTGCAATACGACCAATGGGATCGGGAATACAAGGCTTTCAGTCCACCTGAGTGTGGTCCGGTACGATAGCGCCGTCTCGTGTATGGTTTCCTCCTCTTCCATCACGCTGGGGGAGACCCTGGTTGTGACCGGACAGATCACGCCCGGTCCCTCGGAGTCCGGGGCGTGGGTGAGTATTGAACTGGTGCCTCCTTCCGGGAGCACCATATGCCGTAGCGTTGAGGCCAATGCTCAAGGGGCATTTGCCTACAACCTTGTGTGCGCCGATATTATAGAGGCCGGACAATGGACGGTTCGGGCCAGTTGGAGCGGGGATGTCCAGTATCAAGGAGCTGTAAGCGAGCCCAGGGGCCTGACTGTATCTAAGGCGCAGAGTCGTGTCACGCTGGATGCTGGCTCAAGGGCCATCAAGTTGGGGGATTTGGTGGACATGAGCGGCAAGCTCACGCCGGAGCCTGACTGCGGCAGAGACCTCACGGGCAGGGAAGTCAAGCTGGTGATATTTGGCCCTGGAGGACGCTCGGACATCCAGAGCGTGACCACGAGTGACCGTTTTGGCCACTTTGTGCTTCAGGACTATGAGGAATTTGACGCACTGGGTCAGTGGAGCGTGCAGGCATTGTTTTTGGGGGATGAGGCGTACGAAGAGTCGAGTTCGGATGTGATCATTGTTCAGGTCATTGAGACAGCGGGCTATGCGGTGGTGGTGGAGGGGCGCATTCAGGGTGAGGAAGGGATTTTGAGTCACAACAAGACAGCCAACTTTGTTTATAAACAATTGAAGCAAAGAGGACTATTGGATCAGGACATCGAATATTTTAACTACGAAACAGATCAGCCAGATCCGGAAGTGGAGGTGGATGGTAGTCCCACGAAGACTGCAGTTCAGCAGGCCATTACCGAGTGGGCCCGTGACAAGATGAATCAGAAGCCTGCGAATCTTTATGTCGTGTTGGTGGACCATGGCCTTACAGACCAGTTCTATATTCATCCGGACGTGATAACCTCGGAGGATCTGGGTATATGGCTGGAGACCCTCCAGGATGAGCTCCGTGGCCAGGCCGCGGTGCAGGAAATCGTGGTGTTATTGGGATTTTGCCGATCTGGATCGTTTTTGGACGAGCTTTCCGGTTGGAACCGGGTGGTGATCGCCTCTGCTGCAGCAGATGAGGCGTCATACAAGGGGCCTTTAGATCCGGCCGACCCCTCAGGGGTTCGGGATGGGGAGTTTTTCATCACGGAATTTTTCAAGTCAGCGGCCGTGGGTAAGGATGTATTGACCTGTTTTAAGGATGCGGTGAAAAAGACAGAGCTCTTCACATCAGCAGGCACGGGGGAGCCCAACGGTCCTTACACGGATGATGCGCGCCAGCATCCTCTTTTGGAGGACAACGGAGATGGCATAGGGGAGAACGAGCCAGCAGGGGATCCGGGCTATGACGGGTATTTGAGCAAGGGCCTTTTTATCGGCGTCAGTTCCGTGACAGGGAATGATCCTGGAGATGTGCAGGTAACAGAGGTTAGTGGCACACAGGTTCTTGATGCACAGCAGAATGTGGCATCCTTTTGGGCGAGGGTTGATGACAACAATCGTATGCGTAGCCTGTGGTTGGAAGTGAAAGCGCCGGGTTATAATCCGGGCTCTGGGGGCACAGAGCAGATCGAGATGGATCTTCCCGGGCATGTTTATGAGTCGTATAACTCTGACGAGAATCGATACGAGTGGAGTGCGGTTCAGGAATTCATAAAGCCGGGGATGTATCAGGTATTTTTCTTTGCCAGGGATGACATTACAGGGAATGAGTCTTCGCTCAAGCAGGCCATCGTATACAAGGCCGACGCGGATAACAATCCGCCGCCGGCCTGTGATCTACTTTTGCCTCCAGACGGCTCGGAGAGCAGAACGGTGCTCATGCTGGACTGGTCTGACAGCACGGACCCGGATGGGGATCCCCTGACGTACACCGTGGAAATTTCAGAGGAGAGCACGTTTGCCATAGCAGCCCACCGGGCGGAGAGACTCCCCCGCAGCCACTATTTTGTGGGCAATGAGGCAGGACTCAAGGATCTGACCACCTACTACTGGCGGGTGAAGGCCGTTGACTATTATGGGGCTTCAACGCCGAGCAACGATACCTGGAGTTTTGAGACCGACAATACCAATTTTATGCCCGGTTGGATCAATGGCTATGTATACGATTCCTCCACAGACCAATCCATAACTGCTGCGGTTGTGACCATTGGGAGCGTGACCTTAAATACAGCTTTGGGGGGTTATTATCTTGGTGTGATGCCTGCCGGGACTTACCAGGTTGAGGCAAATGCGAATGGGTATAATCCGAAGAGCTATTCTGGGGTCACTATTCCTCAGGGAGGCCTTGCGACAAAAAATTTTGGATTGGAGCCCATACCAGTAGTAGTGACTAAAGGGGATTGCAACGGGGACGGGAACGTTGACCTGGCGGATGCCATTTTAGCCTTGCAGGTACTGGCCGGCATAAGACCATCCTCAACGGTTTATAAAGAAGGGGATGTGAATGGGGATGGGAGGATTGGCATGGCTGAGGCGATATATGTGCTGCAATGCCTGGCAGGGGAGGGGTTGTGAAAAAACACCAACCCAGCTTTAGCCTTGACATAGAAGCATCTCTCACCTATACGTTCCAGAACGTAAATCCTGATTTTTTAAGTAGTTACATTATTCTTAGGCAACCCCTCAATAAGCTCGGTGTGATGTCATTGCGAGGCCGCCGGAGGCGGGCGTGGCAATCTCCTGGGTCCTAACGAGGAGGATATTATTATGCCCATCGATTTCAAAGGCCTGCATGTCGTTACGTTCGAAAGTCGCAAGGCCGATGAGATGGCCGAACTGATCAGGCAAGCTGGAGGGAAACCGGTCATTGCTCCAAGCATGCGGGCTATCCAGGATATCATCGACTGGGACACAGGATGTGCGGACTTTGTTTTGTTCACCAGCGCAACCCAGGTGCGGCACGTCTTCCAGGTTGCAAAGATGGACGGGGTCGAAAGACAATTGCTGGAGGCATTCAAGCACGTTTGCATCGGATCTGTGGGACCCATTGCCAGCCGGGCCATTACCGAGCAAGGATTGACCGTAGATTACGAACCCGATACCCCGAAGATGGCGCACTTAGTGCGGGAGATGGCCCGCCGCGGCAGCGATTTGTTAGACAAGAAACGAACCGCTTTTGCAAATGGAGTTGATACCGGTAAATGGCGGCGCATTGACATGGTTTGGCAACCTGGCGTCGGCGGACAGCCAACTATCAAGGATTCCGTGTTTATGAAGGCGTGCCGTCGCGAACGGGTTCCATACACACCCATATGGATTATGAGGCAGGCCGGCCGGTATCAGCGTGAATACGTGCGAGTTCGGAAAGAAGTGACGATGCTGGAATTGTGTAAGTCACCGGAAGTAGCGGCCGAAATGACCCTGATGCCTGTAGATCGCCTTGGCGTGGACGCGGCCATTATTTTTTCAGACATCCTTTTTGTTACCGAGCCCATGGGTCTGAATCTGGAATTCGTCAAGGGCGAAGGCCCGGTCATCCACAATCCCGTGCGCACACGGAAAGACGTGGATCGGCTGAACGACCCTGATGTGAATGAGCTGGTTTATGTATTTGATGCCTTGAAGATTACCCGGCGGGCCTTACGGCCTGATATTGGGTTGATTGGCTTTGCCGGGGCACCCTTCACAATTGCATCTTACATGATCGAAGGCGGGAAATCAGACCACTATGTGAGAACCAAGACCATGATGTACCGGGATAACGCCACGTGGCACGCGCTGATGGAACGACTGACGAAGATCCTGACTGAATACCTCAATGGCCAGATTGCCGCCGGGGCCGATGCGGTCCAGGTCTTTGATAGTTGGGTCGGTTCTCTGTCGCCCGATGATTATCGCCGGTTTGTCATGCCTCACGTCAAACGATTGATCGACGGGATTGACAAGTCAGCGCCAGTGATCCACTTCAGCACCGGCAACCCGGCTTTGTTGCCCCTGATGAAAGAAGCGGGTGGCGATGTGATCGGCCTTGATTGGCGTTCCGACCTGGCAGATGCCTGGTCGGTCCTTGGCGATGACGTGGCTGTCATGGGCAACATGGACCCCGTCGTTTTGTACACATCGCCCAAGGAGATACGTGCGCAGGTGCAAGCCATTCTGGACAAGGCCGCAGGACGGCCCGGACACATCTTCAATCTGGGGCACGGCATCTTGCCGGATATGCCTCCGGAAAACGTGGCTGAGTTGGTAGACGCGGTGCACGAACTGTCAGCGAGATGAAAGCAGAAGGCTCAAGGCTCAAGGCTCAAGGCTGAAATGACTAACTGTAGGGAGCTTCAATCCAGTATCCAGTATCAAGTATCCAGTATCAGCTTGTAAGATGGAAAGTTCGATGAACACGTCTTAAAACTATGGCCGAAGTTAAGACCATATCCGAAGATGGATTTGACGCTGTATTGATGATCGCTTTTGGCGGACCGGAAAAGCCCGAGGATGTCCGTCCATTTTTAGCGAAAGTTAGTCAAGGCCGTGTCCCGGTGGAGCGTCTCGAGGCGGTTGCGCATCACTATGATCTCTTTGGGGGCAAGTCCCCAGTCAAACAGGTGACCTCCCGCCAGGCAGATGCCTTGAAAGCGACACTGGGAGACCAGGGTATGCCGTTTGTGGTTTACGTTGGCATGCGTAACTGGCACCCCCTTCTGGTGGACACGGTGCGGCAGATGAGCCGGGACGGAGTAAAGCGCGCCGTAGGCCTGATCATGTCCGTGTACCAGAGCAGATCAAGCTGGGCTCAGTATCAAACGGATGTCAAAAATGTCATAGCTGAGGCCGGTGCGGACCTGTATGTTACCTATACCTCACCGCTGTTCGACCATCCCAAATTCATCGAAGCCGTCTCAAACCGGGTAAAGGAATGCCTGGAACAGGTCTCCCTGCCCGATCGCGAGTCCGCCCATATCCTGTTCACCGCGCATAGCCTCCCGCACACTGATCCCCAGGTGGAGCTCTATGCCAGGCAGGTGGATCGTTCGGTTACACTCGTGGCTGAAAGGTTGGATCATGTAAACTGGCAACTCGCTTACCAGAGCCGCAGTGGACGGCCTCAGGATCCCTGGCTGGAGCCGGACGTGAATGATGTGTTGCGACGACTCGGGTCCCAAGGGGTGAGGCACGTGGTTGCCGTCCCTATCGGTTTCGTATGCGACAATATTGAAGTGTTGTACGACCTTGACATCGAAGCTATGGAGACGGCAAGGCAAGTGGGCATCACGTTGCTGCGCGCCAGGACGGTCGATCACGACCAGGCATTTATCGATGCACTGGCGGATGTTGTGAAAAAGGTCGTAATGTGAAACTTGAAACTTGAAACTTGCAACATGACTGTTGAGGATTCGATAATGATACAGCATTGCGGGCACAGCGCACTGATGGGCAGAAAGAAGAGGCCGTGGCAGGATGTGGGCTATGTTCCAGGATATTTTGGGCGAACGACAAATCGGGCAAGAAAGGCGTATTTCAAATACCTGGGGGCAGGAATTGACCAGGGTCGTCAGGATGAACTGACAGGCGGGGGATTAATT